>JAHEKK010000126.1 GCA_024638395.1 Gemmatimonadota bacterium
ACTGGCTCTCCACCTACCCCGGCTCCGAGGCGGCCGTCCTTCTGGCCGTCGCCAACCACCTGATTCAAACCGGGGCCTACAACGAGGCCTTCGTGGAGCGGTGGTGGAATTGGAAGGAGTACCTCGAGGAGGTGCATCCAGGAGAGCCCGCGACGTTCGACCGCTTCAAGTCGCGCCTGGCGGAGCTCTATGCGTCCTACACGCCCGAGTTCGCGGCCAAAGAGAGCGGGGTGTCCGAGGAGACGATCCTCGCAGTGGCCGAAGTGGTCGCGGGCGCGGGTACGCAGCTGTCGACCCACAACTGGCGGAGCGCCGCCGCCGGCAACCTGGGAGGGTGGCAGGTGGCCCGGACGCTCTTCCTGTTGAACGCCCTCATGGGGGCCGTCGCGGTGCCCGGGTCGACCTTTCCCAATTCGTGGAACAAGTACGTTCCCCGGCCGATCCACCTGCCCCCCCGGCATCCGGACCACTGGAACGAGCTAACCTGGCCCCACGAGTACCCCTTGAGCCTCATGGAGATGTCCTTTCTGCTTCCCCACCTCATGGAGAAGCAGGACGCCTACGTCGACGTCTACTTCACCAGGGTCTACAACCCCGTGTGGACAAACCCGGACGGGTTCTCGTGGATCGAGATGCTCACCAGGCCCGATCGCATCGGCCTGCACATCGCTTTGACGCCGACCTGGAACGAGACGGCTTTCTTTGCCGACTACGTGCTGCCCATGGGCCACTCGGCGGAGCGTCACGACATCACGTCGTACGAGCAGTACGACGGGCGTTGGATCGGGTTCCGACAGCCGGTAGGACGCCGGATGCGGGAGCTGGCCGGAAATCCCGTCTCGACGACATTGGGGACCAACCCGGGAGAGGTCTGGGAAGAGAACGAGTTCTGGATGGAGCTCACCTGGCGCATCGATCCGGATGGCGCCCTGGGCATCCGGTCCTTCTTCGAGTCGCGTGAGCGCCCGGGTGAGAAGCTCACCGTGGACGAGTACTACGGGTGGATGTTCGAGAACTCGGTTCCCGGACTGCCCGAAGCCGCCGCCCGGGACGGAGTGACCCCACTCGAGTACATGAGGAGGTATGGGGCCTTCGAGATCTCGACGCAGGTGGGCGCCGTGTACGAGGAAGTGGTACCGGACGCGGAACTGCACGACGTCCAGGTGGACGCCGCCGGCCGCGCCTTCACCCGCGGGCCCGAGCCCCCAAGCCTCAACGTGGTCCCGTTCCCGCCTCTGGACCCGGACAGCGAAGGGCGCCGCCGCGTCGGCGTCGAGATCGAGGGAGAGATCCGGCGGGGCTTCCCGACCATCAGCGGAAAGCTCGAATTCTGGTCTCGGACCCTGCGCGATTGGGGGTGGCCGGAACTGGCCATACCGACCTACGCACGGAGTCACGTGCACCCCGACCGACTCGAGCCGGGCCAGTCATGCCTGATCTCCACGTTCCGGCTTCCGGTCCAGATCCACACGCGCAGCGCCAACTCGAAGTGGCTGAATGAGATTGCCCATACCAACCCCCTGTGGATCCATCCGACCGACGCACGACCCATGGGCGTCGAGACCGGCGACCTGGTCCGGGTCGAAACCCGTATCGGGCACTTCGTGGTCAAGGCGTGGGTGACCGAGGGGATTCATCCGGGGGTGGTGGCCTGTTCCCACCACATGGGCCGGTGGCGCCTCAAAGAGGGACAGCGTCTCTCCATGGCCACGGCCGCCCTCGATCATGAAGGGCCCTCGTGGAAGCTCACGCGGAAGACGGGTGTCGGTCCTTTCGCGTCAAAGGACCCGGACACCTCGCGAATCTGGTGGAGCGACGTGGGCGTACATCAGAACATGACGTTCCCGGTTCAGCCGGACCCGATTTCGGGCGCCCACTGTTGGCATCAGGCGGTCCGTGTGACCCCAGCCCACGAAGGCGACAGATACGGAGACATCATCGTCGACACGGAACGCTCCAGGGAGGCGTTCCAGGACTGGCTGACCCTCTCGCGGCCGGCGGAGGACCATTCCCCCGACGGGACACGGAGGCCGTACTGGCTTCTCCGGCCCGTGCGTCCGGAACGCGAGGCATACAAGCTCCCTGTGGGCAAGGATCTGTCTTGAATGGAGGTCTACCGGGCCTTGGGCCTCCTGATCGAGGCGCCGACGGCTGAGCACGGCGCGGTCGCATCCGCCCTGGACCTTCCGCCCCCTCCGGAACCGTCCATCCACGGGAATGAAGTCGCCTTTCAGCGATATCCCTACGCGTCGGTCTACCTGGGCGAAGAGGGGAAGTTGGGCGGCGAGGCGAGAGCTCGTGTCGCGGGCTTCTGGCAAGCCCTCGGACTCGAAGCCCCCGAGGAGCCCGATCACCTTTCCGCCCTCCTTTCTCTCGCCACCGGATTGACCAAGGCGAAAGGGGCGGAATCGGATCCGGCGAGGGCCGCCCTTCTCGAGGAGGCGCGTTCGGCCCTTCTCTGGGAGCACCTCCATTCGTGGTGTGTCCCGTATCTCGAGAGCTTCCGTACCTCCCCGTCGGCGTACTACCGGGCCTGGGGAGATCTGGTGCGTCGGGTGATCCGCCAGGAGCTGTCGGAGGGGCCGTTCCCCCTGCATCTCCCCCAGGCTTTGAACGCCGCCGCCGAGCTGACCTTGCTCGACCCGCGGGAAGGCGACACAGGGGCCGGCTTCGTGCCCGGGCTGTTGGCTCCGGTCCGGTCGGGCCTGGTCGTGCTGCGCAGTGATCTGGCCGACCTGGCCGACGCCCTCGGATTGGCCATGAGAGCCGGGGAGCGCGCCTACGCCCTTTCCGCCTTCCTTGCTCAGGACCCGGCCCGGACGCTGGAGTGGCTTGGAGGGTTCGCGTCGCGCTGGGCGGTGCGGTTGGAAGAGGGGGACAGGATTGGCCGAGATCCGGTCGTGGCCTGGTGGGCCCGGCGGGCGCGCAGCACGGCATCGCTCCTCGCGGCGCTGGCAGAGGACGCGGAGGTCAGGCCGCGGGTCGGCGAGGCATGACCACCGCGTCGGCAGGGGGGCGCCGGAAGGGGGTTTGGGGTCCTGCCCGTCCCCGCCCGAAAGACCTGTTGGCCGGGTCGAGTGTGGCCCTGGTGTTGATCCCACAGGCCCTCGCCTACGCCGAGGTGGCGGGTCTCCCCAGCGTCCATGGCCTTTACGCCGCTGCCCTGCCTCTGCTCGCCGCGGCGGCGTTCGCGTCCTGCCCCTACCTGCAGACGGGTCCGGTGGCCCTCACGGCCCTCCTGACTTTCGGGGCTCTCGTCCCCCTCGCCCAGCCCGGGAGTGGGACGTTCATCGGGGCGGCGGCTCTTCTGGCCCTCGTAGTGGGTGTCACCAGGGCTATGATCGGTATGCTTCGAGCCGGGTGGGTGTCTTATCTGATGTCTCAGCCCGTCCTGGCCGGTTTCACGTCGGGCGCCGCCGTGTTGATCATCTTCACCCAGGTCCCGGGGGCCGTGGGTGTGGTGACCGAAACGCGTGGTCCGGTTGCGGGACTACTGGCGGTTCTCAGGGATCCGGAGGCCTGGCACCCGGTGGCGCTGGCCATGACGGCCATGACGATCGTGGTTTCGATGGGAGCCCGGCGCCTCCATCCGATGCTGCCCGGGACCCTGGTCGCTGCCGTGGCCGGTGTTCTCTTCTCGATGGGTGCGGACTACCCGGGGCCGGTCCTCGGCGTGGTTTCTCCGCAGCTGCCAAGACCGGTTTTGGACCTGCCCTGGGCCCTGGCTCCCCAGCTCCTGTTGCCGGGTGTGGTGATCGCCCTGGTGGGCTTCGCCGAAGCGGCTGCAATCGCCCAGGTGTTTGCGAGTCGGGAACGGGCCCGCTGGGATCCGGACCGGGAGTTCCTTTCCCAGGGAGCGGCGAACCTGGCAGCGGGACTGTTCTCCGGGTTCCCGGTGGGCGGGTCGTTTTCCCGGAGCAGCCTGAACCACCTGTCCGGAGCGGTGACCCGTTGGTCGGGCGTGTTTACCGGGATCGCCATTCTCCTGGTCCTCCCCTTCCTCGGACTCCTCGCCCCTTTGCCCAAGGCGGTGCTCTCGGGGATCGTCATCGCTGCGGTCGCCGGCCTGGTACGGCTCCGGCAGCTGATCGGGCTGTGGCGGCTCTCGCCGGTACAGGCGTTGGTGGCGTGGGCCACCTTCGCCCTTTGCATCGTCCTTTCGCCCCGGGTCGAGCAGGCCGTCCTCCTCGGTGTGCTCATTTCCCTGGCCGCCCATGTCTGGCGTGAAAGGAAGGCCGCCTTCGATACCCAGCGAGACGGGCGGACGCTGAGAATCGACGCTCGTGGCGTACTCTGGTTCGCCTCGGCCCCCCGGCTCCAGGAGCAGATTCTGGAGGAGTTGGCCGACGCGAGCGACGTGGATGAGGTGATCATCGACCTGAGCGGACTCGGGCGCATCGATCTGACGGGCGCGCTGGTCCTGAAGAGGATCCTCGATGAGGTGGGGGCGGTCGGCATCCGCGGTACCCTCGTGGAGGTGCCGCCCCACGCCGCGCGAATCCTGGACAACGTGATCCGCATGAGGCCTTCGCAGTCGCCTCCGGCCTGAGAAGCGGAAACCCGGGCGCGCCCCGTCGCCGTGCGAGTGAGGGTCACCAGCGACAATGGGGGGTAGTCTGGGCTGAACCCCGGTCCGCCGAGTCGCCGTAGTGTCTGGAGCGGCCTGACGCGGCAGGGGCCGTTCGCCGGTTACCTTACCGCCATCCCGTGAACGCGAGGAGCAGAGATGGATTGGGAATTCATAGCGCCCATGATTGTTGGGGTGGTGTTCTTCCTCACCGCCGGCGGCGTGCTGGTGCTGCGGCCCATCGCCAAACGACTGGGCGATCTACTCGAGGTCATGGCCCGCGAAAAGGCCTCGCTGCCGGCGGAAGAGCTGCGGCATCTCCGGGACAGCTTCGAGACGATGAGCCAGCGCCTCGCCCTCATGGAGGAGCGGCAGGATTTCACCGAACGCCTTCTGGGCCGCGGCGAGGCTTCCGGCCCGAACCAAGCCGACTCGTCCCTCAAGATCGAGGGCCGCTGACCCCGGCCACGGGCTCCGGGGGCGCACCTTCGCTCCCCCGGAGCCGGCTGGGCGGTCGGCCGCTCCGGGCTACCCTCTCAGGTCTACCACCTCCGCAGCGACGTCCTGCTGGGTCAGTGTGCCCTGCCCGATGGGTGGTTTGCCGAGGCCGGTCAGGGCCATCACGCTGAGGAGCAGCGCTGTCGCTGTACAAAAGACCGCACCGATCAGATTGTAGGTGCGTCGTTTCATCGTTGGCTTCCTCTATCAATAGGCCGACGGATCGACCTTCATGTCTCCCACTACGAGATCCCGGTCCGTTTTCTTCACGGGCCCGGCTGCTGGGAGGTACAGGAAACCCGGGCTCCTGCGGTCAGGAAATGAACCGGGGGCGGATGAACTCAACCAGCGTCCCGTCCCCCTGGATGTCCGACCACCGGTCCGTTTCGAAGGTGAGAACGGCGACGGCCCCGGTGGGGAACTTGTAGCGCATCTGTTCCAGGTCCTTCCGGGCTCCGTCGGCCGCCAACCCGACGGCCAGGGCGTGGGTGCCTGGATTATGAGCCAGGATCATCAGCCTCTCGACGTCGTCGGGCGCCGATTGGACCGCCGCCAGCATCGTGCCTGGGGACGCCAGGTACAGCTCCGGGATGAAGTGGACCTCCAGGGGCATTTCGATTCCGTCTTCGAGACCGGCCACCGTCTCGCGGGTGCGGGCGGATGTGCTCGAATAGACGAGGTCGGGGACCAGATCCCGCTCCTTCAGAGCGGAGCCCACACGGGGGGCGTCGTCGGCCCCTCGCCGGTTGAGGGGACGGTCATGGTCCCGGAGGGAGCCGTCGGCCCAACTGGACTTGGCATGTCGAGCGAGGAGAAGGATGGGCAACACGGCCTCCCTGGTTGGAGTGTGGAGACATGATTCTGTACCTTCCCGCCGTCGTTGCCCAGCCCAGCGCAGGAAGGTGGTGATGGACAGAGGGGCATTGGAATCTGGCGGCCACGGGGAACGGCGATTGCGCTTCCCCCTGGGGTCTGCCGTTTCCATCGAGGAACTGGCCAAGGATCCGTACCCCCTTTTCCGTCGCCTCCGCGACCGGGAGCCCGTAACCTGGGTCCCCGAACTGGGCATGTGGCTGCTCGCCCGGCGGGACGACATCGTGGCGGTGCTGGCCGACTCCGACTTGTATACCACGGACTCGGAGCGTTCCACCATCCGGGACATCTTCGGCCGTCAGATGCTCAGCAGCGACGGGCCTGACTGGATTCGTTACAAACGGGCATGTATGCCGCCGTTTCGGCGAGATGAGCTGGAGCGAACCGTCGAAGGGACCATCAAGGACACGGCCGATGATCTCCTGGCCGCGATGGAAGGACGGGACGAGGTGGACCTGCGGGCTGGGCTCTCGGTCCCCCTCTCACTCCAGTCGGTGCTGAGGGTGATGGGCCTCCCCCTGGAAGACAGTGGGCTGATCCACAGCTGGTACCAGGCCTTTGCCGATGCCCTCGCCAATTTCTCGGGGGACCAGGCCGTCAGGGAGCGGGGCCACCACGCCGCCGGGGCCTTCAGGTCCTACATGGAGCCTTTCATGAGCGGGGACCGAGTGGCTCCAGCCGAATCCCTGCTGGGCCAGCTCCTCTCGAACGAAGAGAGCGCACTTACCCCGACGGAGGTCGTGTCCAACCTCCTCATCGTCTTGTTCGGAGGCGTCGAAACCGCCGACTCGATGATCAGCACCTGCCTGTACACCGTGTTGACGCACCCCCACCTCAGGCACGACGTCGAGACTCCTTCCGGTGACCTGTCGGGCCTGATCGATGAGGTCCTTCGGTGGGACGCGCCGGTGCAATCCTGCACTCGCTTCACGACCCGACCCACCGTGATTCGCGGCGTGGAGGTGGGTGCCGGGGAGACCGTTCAGTGCATGCTGGGGGCAGCCAATCGTGATCCTTCGTGGTTCCCGGACCCGGACCGGATCGACCCCACCAGAAGAAACGCCAAGGACCACCTGTCCTTCGGCGCCGGGCGTCACTTCTGTCTGGGTGCGGTCATGGCGCGCATGGAGACGGAGACGGCCCTTTCGGCCTTCTTGAAGGCCTACCCTGACGCGGATCTGATCGATGCGCGGGCGGCCCGCCCTCGGGGCCACGAGTTCCGCCGGCCCCCGGAGCTGAGGGTGCGCCTCATGTAGGCGTCGGGTCCATCACGGACAGCTAGCGGCCCGGGACGGACGCGCGTACCTCGGACAAGCCAGGCGTGCCGGCGTCCGCGTCGCCCCAGATACGGTCCAGGGCACGATAGGCCTCCCCGGCGGTGGCCTCGTCTCCCAACCCATGGGTGGTGCGGGCCAGCCCCAGCAGTGCCGACGTTCGCTGGGGCGTGCGGTCCAGTTGTTCCGACCAGTAGGGCCGGGCCTGGGCGAACTCGCCCCGGGCCGCCAATTCCGCCGCCACCAGCTCATGGGGGGGCATCAGGGTCGCAGGCGGGCCGAATTCGAAGGGAAGAGAAGCTTCCACCTCGGCCGCCTCGACCAGGACGGCCATTCCGCTCCCCGGCCTCTCATGCTCCGCGAGGAGCCCGTCGAGGAGCATCAAGTGGATTCGGTCTCGCGGAGCCTGTGCGTCCGATGCCTTTCCGTGTCGAGCCCTGATTTCCCGGGCCCTTGCCCAGTCACCCGTGCGGACGGCCGCGAGGGCGTCGACGAAGTCGTAGCCGATCCGGAATGCGTCAGAGGCGCCGAGGTCGGCCGTGTAGCGCGCCGGCGCGGTCCAGTCTTCGGGGTCAATGGTGGCCCGGGCCCGCATGGCCACGTAGTAGCCCACCTCACCGGGTTGAGGATCGTCTTCGATGCGCTCCTGGCAGGCGTCCATGGTGGCCCTTGCCTCGGCCAGCCGGCCTTGTTGCAGGTAGCCGTAGTGGAGCCACGACGTGTAGTGGCCGCACACGTTGGGCCGGCGTCCCTTGGCGGCCAGTCCCCGGTTCTGCACGTCCCGGGCCCGGATATTCGCGGCTACCACGTCCTCCCAGAGGCCCATGGCCACGAAGATG
>JAHEKK010000127.1 GCA_024638395.1 Gemmatimonadota bacterium
CCCCTCCAGATCTCGGGAAAGCCCGAGGAGGAAGTGGGACAGCATCATTCCGCAGTTTCCCCTCGCACCGAGCACCGCGGCCTCCGCAATCTCTGCGGCAACCCGGTCGACGCGCCGATCACCTACCACGGCCAGGCGTCCCGCGATGGACCGGAGGGTCAGGGCGAGGTTGGTGCCCGTATCCCCGTCCGGGACCGGGAACACGTTGATGCGGTTCAACTCTCCCTTCGCACGCTGCCCGTAGCTGCACGCTGCCAGCACTGCCCGCCTGAGGCGTGGTCCATCCAGGTATGAGATCGGCATAGGGCCAATGTGAGGCTCTGAGCAGCCTGAAGTACAGAGGGTCTCTGAGGAATCGCCGCGAGTGGGCGATACTTGGACGTGGACGCAGGCCACGCCCACTACCTATCCGCCCGATGCCAAAAGACACCCAACGCAACAGCCTCCACTGGCTCACGGCAGCCGTCGTGAAGACGGGGTTGGTCTCGAACCTTCCGAGGGCCGCCGTGCTGGAGGCCTTACCGGCGGGTACCGAAACAGCCCCCGCGTGGGACCTGGCCGCCGAGGCATTCGGGTTGAGCCACGAGCAGATCGCCCGGATCCTGGGAGCAGCCTACGGACTACAGGTCGCCAACATGCGGTTCCTGGAGCCCGAGGCGGCATCGTTTCTCCCGGAAGGCACGGCCCGGGGCCTGGGCGTCGTGCCCCTTCGCCATACCGACCTGACCATCGTGGTCGCCTGCGCCAATCCGCTAGACGCCAAGATCGAGGGACAGGTGGGGGCCCTGTCCGGTCGGAGGGTCGTGACCGCCATAGCCTCGCCCACCGACATCGGCGCCGCCCTCGATCGCGTTTACGGACAATCGGAACCGGCCGATTTCGTGCTCACCAATCTCCGCCTCCAGACCGCCATGCAGCGGGTCGAGTTGCCGGCTGGAGCCCAGTCCATCCCTTCTCGGGGAACCGCTGTGGACAGGCTCGTCCGTTTGATCCTCTTCGAAGCGGTGAAGGCAAGGGCTTCCCGGATCAGCCTCGAACCCCGGGAGCGGGGCGGCCGCATCGCGTTCGTCGTGGAGGGCACCAGCCGCACGGTCGTCTTCCTTCCGGTTGCAGTCACCCTGCGGATCATGGCTCGACTGCGGCACTGGTCCCGTTCGGGAATGGTCCGGTCCGACAACCGGATGGTCGTTCGGGTCGACGGTGAACGCTATGAGCTCGTCTTTCGCCTGGCCGGCTCGGAGGCCCTCGATCCGATCCAGATCGACGTGCTCGGCGGCGAGGCCCCAGCCCTTCAGCCCGTCTCCGCCACCGACTGGGCCGCAAGCGCTTCCGACCACTGGAACCGGACACCCGTGGCGCTGGTGGTCGACGACGAGCCGGGGGACCGGCTCCTCCTCCGGACCATGCTCAAACGGTCCGGATTCGAGGTCGTGGAGGCAGTAGATGGGGTGGAGGCCCTGACGACGCTTCAGGGCGACCAGGACTTCGATGTCGTCCTGCTCGACCTGATGATGCCCAGGATCTCGGGGCTCGAGGTGCTCACCCGGATCCGCGAAACGGTCCGCACCGCAGGCATGCCGGTCATCGTGGTTACGGCTTCCGACGATCCCGAGGACCGAAGACAGCTCATGGGCGCCGGCGCCGACGACTATCTCCAGAAGCCCATCCATCCTCCTCGCGTGGTCGAGCGGGTGAGGGCACTGCTCCGGCGGTCCATGCCCGTCGCCTGACGACGCAGGTCCGGCATGCCACTCCACCAGTTTCACCACCGGCGGAACCGAGGCCTCTGACCTCCCCTCGGCACGCTGTAGCGGCCCCGATGACGGATCGCGACACGGCTCGCTATCTTCCGGGTCCGAAGCGAGCCGCCTCACGACCGACTGGGGCTTCCGCGCTGCCCGATCCAGAACCCCGGCCGATGACGCCCGAACCCCATCAGGACTTCCAGGAACTGCTGGAACCGGTCCTCGACCCGGCCTTCGGCATGGCCCTGAGCTATACCGGCGGAAGCGAAGCCGACGCCGAGGACCTGGTCCAGGAAGCGGCCCTGAAGGCCTTTCGTGGGTTCGGGAGCTTCGAGAAGGGAACCAACTTCAAGGCCTGGTTCTTCCGCATCTTGATGAACACGGCGGTCTCAAAGTTCCGGAAAGCGAGTCGACGTCCACTGGAAGTCGACATCGACGATACGTCCCCGACTCCGCTGCTCCAGCAGGCACAGGCCCGAGGCCTGGACGTGGACGGTTCGGATCCGGCACGCGCCTTCATCGAACGCATTCGCATCGAGAGCATCCACGAAGCCATCGCGGAGCTCCCGGAAGAGTTTCGCCAGGTGTGTGTGCTGTATTTCCTGGAGGAATTCACGTACCCCGAGATCGCAGAAGTCCTGGAAATCCCGGTAGGCACGGTCCGCTCCCGTCTTCACCGGGCCCGGAAAGCCCTACAGCGCCGGCTCCTGGACATCGCGGTGGAGGACGGTCTGGTTCCCGGTACACCGGCGGCGGGAGCGGACGTATGAGCGGCGAGGGCCCTGAGGAGAAATGCGGAAGTCTGGATTGCCGTGAAGTCTTCCGCCGCCTCGACGACTACCTGGACGGGACTCTCCCGGCCGAGGACATCGTCGCGATGCGCGACCACCTGGACGCGTGTAGCCACTGCGCCGACGAGTACGGCTTCGGCGCCGGCATGGTGGCCGAATTGAAGGCGAAGCTCAGGACGGTGGAATGCCCCGATCGACTCCGGGCCTGGATCGCGGAGCAGACCTCCCGGGGACCGTCGGGGGAATCACCCGGACCCTGAGCGTCGGTCCGGGCTCCGCGGGGCATCCCCGGGCTCCCGTCAGACTCCTGGACTCCCCACACCTGCATACGGCACGCCCGAGAGAGCAGCCATGTCTCGGGACCAGGTCGTCAGGTCCGACCTGGAGAACCCGCCCAGGTGATCGTGACCGCACGCCCGGGCCATGATCTTCATCAGTTCCGTGGTGGCTGCGAGGTAGTTGGCCAGTCGTTGGGCGGAGGCTTCGACAATGAGTCGGGCACGGAGGTCCTTCTTCTGGGTGGCGATCCCCACCGGGCAATTGTTGGTATGACAAGCCCTCATGCCCAGGCACCCGATGGCCTGGAGGGCAGCGTTCGAGATGGCGACTGCATCGGCACCCAAGGCCAGGGCCTTCACGAAGTCAGACTCCGTCCGGAGACCGCCCGTGATGATCAGGCTCACGTCCTTGGCCCCGACGTCATCCAGGTGCCGCCTGGCGCGGGCGAGAGCAGGAATGGTGGGGATCGAGATGTTCTTCTTGAAGATCTCGGGAGCGGCGCCCGTCCCCCCACCGCGACCATCGAGGATGACATAGTCCACACCGATGGCCAGGGCGAAATCGAGATCCGCCTCCACGTGTTGAGCGGATAGCTTGAATCCCACGGGGATCCCGCCCGTCGTCTCCCGCACTTGATCGGCCACGGCACGGAAGTCCTCGGGTTCCTTCAGATCAGCAAAGCGAGCCGGGCTGATGGCCGGTGTACCGGGCTTCAACCCCCGCACCGACCCGATCTTTTCGGTCACCTTTTCCCCGGGCAGATGCCCGCCTGTCCCCGTCTTCGCCCCCTGGCCGCCCTTGAAATGGAAGGCCTGGCACCGGGCCACCTTGTCCAGCGACCAACCGAACCGGCCCGAGGCCAACTCGTAGAAGTAGCGGGAGTTCGCGGCCTGCTCCTCCGGCAGCATCCCCCCTTCGCCGGAACAGATCCCGGTGCCCGCATCCTCCGCCCCCATAGCGAGGGCCACCTTCGCCTCCTCGCTGAGCGCACCGAAGCTCATGTCGCTGACCAGCAAGGGGATGTCGAGCGTCAGGGGCTTGGATGCCCTCGGACCGATGACAACCTCGGTGGCCACCGCGCTCTCGTCGGCCAGGGGCCGGGTGGCCAACTGCCCGGTCAGGATCTGGATGTCGTCCCACCTGGGCAGCTCCGTAAGCGGGACCCCCATGGCCGACACCTTGCCGTGGTGCCCCCACTTCTCCAGGCCGTCCCGGGCCAGGGACTGGATGTAGCCGTTGTAGGGCTCTTCGGGGGTTCCGTGGATGTCCTGGTAGAGGCCCAGGTACTGGTCACGGTCGTAGGGCTGAGGGTGTTCCTGGGCCCACGACACGATCTCCGAGGCATCCACCCAGACCGTATCGACGTCCTCGTCGATCCATGCGGCAAACTTCTGGAGCACCTCGTGGTTGTTGTACTCACTGACACCGCTGTCGTAGCGGTAGTCCCAACCGTGGACTCCGCAGATGAGGTTGTCACCCTCCACATGCCCATCAGCCATGAGGGCGCCCCGGTGGAGGCAACGTCCATAGAGAACCGAGACCTGGTCGTCGTACCGGATCACCACCAGGTCCACGCCTTCCACGAGGGCGTAGGCCGGCGCCCGGTCAGTCAATTCACTCCACGAGGCCACCTTGGCCCGGGTCGTCGTCTCAGATGTCATTGTCACCGCCGACTTTCGAATCCAGCACGTTCAACCAGGCCCCAGGCGCTGAGTCCTTGGGTTCGTCCGCCTCCGGCCCGATGTTGGACGCTCCGACCATCCGGTATACACTCTCCGAAGTCGGAGCCTACCCTCCTCCGAGGGCTGCGAGGCCACAGACTACCCCTGACTCCATGGTCGAGACAACCGGACCCTTCCCTTTGGAAGAGGGCACCATCTATCTGCTGGAGGGCGACCTCCACGGCTCGCCTGCAGAGGTGGACGCCTCGCTGGCCATCCTCTCGCCAGCGGAGCGCACCCGCGCTGCACGCTTCCGCTACTACCGTCATCGCAGACGGTACGTCATTGCCCACGCGCGGCTTCGACAGACGTTGTCCCGAGTAACCGGCGAGCGACCCGAGGCGTTCCGCTTCCAGTTGGGAAAACACGGCAAGCCGTACCTGATGGATGGACCCTCGTTCAATCTCTCCCACTCTGGGGAGCGGTTTCTGCTCGGCATGAGCACCAGCGGTCGCATCGGGGTCGATCTGGAGGAGGAGCGTCCGGTACGGGAGATGGTAGCGCTGGCGAAGAAGAAGTTCTCGAGCGAGGAGGTCGAGGTGTTCCTCGCGGCTCCCGAGATTGATCGGACGCGCGTCTTTTTTCGGATCTGGACCCTGAAGGAGGCCTATTTGAAGGGGATCGGAACAGGCCTGGCTACGCGGCTGGATTCGTTCGCCGTCAATCCCCAGCCCGGAGAGACGAACGCCCTGGTCCGCATCGACGACCCGGCCGAAGTGCTGGACGCGTGGTTCGTCCGCAACTGGGCAGTGGGAGGGAGCGCCCACGCGGCGGTGGCCATCGACCGTCCCCGGAGCGCGGTCGTCGCGCTGCCCTGACGGCGACAGCCCCGCCGGGAGACCCGTGTCAGAATCGCCCTCTGGCCCGCTCTTTGCCGGGGAGGATCTCCAGGCACGTCGTCCACCAGCCCGTTTCCAACGTCTCGATGAACTCCTCGGGTAGCCCCTCCTCCGCCATCTCCGTCCCCAGCCTCCGGTAGTCGTATTCCACCGGTCTGAAAGAGACATCGAGGTCACGGCCGTGGGCCTCCAGGATTGCATACCACACCTCGGTCCGCCCGTCGTTGGCGGGGCGCCCGAGGGCGCCGGCATTCACGTAGGCCCGGGCGCCCGGAAGCCGTCCAACCCAGTGGATCCCGGTGTGCGTTCCGAGAATGACGTCGGCATCGTGGTCCCGGGCGAGCTTTTCCAGGAAATGCATCGGCGTCGTGGACTCCCAGAGGAACTCGTTCATTTGCCGGGGACTCCCGTGGCACGCGAGGACGTCCAGCTCACCCAGGCGGAACCGGTGCTCTCCTGGAAGGCCGGCCATCCAGGCCCGGTTCGCCGGGGCGGTATTCGAGAACGTGTACCGGTACGAAAGCCGGGCGAAATGGTTGTCGCGGGGGTCGGTGTATCCGCACTGGCAGTCGTCCAGCCCACGGGCGATGGAGTCGTCGTAGTTGCCTCGGATCACCGAGACGTCAGGGGCATCCAGAAGAGGAAAGACCCGATCGGGATGGGGACCGAAGGCGCCCAGGTCCCCCAGGCACATGACGGCCTCGACGCCCTGGTGGCGGGCATCGGCCAGGCACACCTCCAGGGCGAGGTAGTTGGAGTAGATGCCCCCCACCACGGCCACCTTCGAGTACTCGCGGCCGGGCTCGAATCTCACCCGTAGTCTCCTGTTCCGCTGGGCATGTTGGCGCAAATCGCACCGTTCAGATAGCACGTATAACAGGCCTGCTCGGTGAGGCGAACCGGAAGCTCCGCACCCTCCGTCAGACCCGTGGAGAGACGGGAGCCGGGCACGTCGGCCAGGATCGGACAGGGCAAGACCCCGTCGGCGGTAACGAGCCGGGCGCGACTGCAAAGGAGCTGGTCGACGTCATAGCCCTCGAGCATCTCTGCCGTGACCCGCTCCGTGGGCAGATAGCCGCGGGTGCGCTCCGCCTCGGCCCCCATGAGCAGCGGCGGCAACACCTTCAGGCGGGGCCTTGCGTACCCCACACCCGCGAGCACCTCGCGAAAGGCCGCGAGGATCGTGTCCGTTTCCCGGTCCGGCCAGGACTGCATGGTCGTGATGATGGGAAGGAACCCGGCCGCCACGAGTCGCCCGACGCCCTCGAGGGCGCGATCGAATGTTCCGGCACCGCGGATGGCGTCATTCATCTCCGGGGTCACGCCATCGATGCTGACCCGCATCTCGAGGGTGTAACGGGACGCTTCAGCAAGCCGGCCCAGGCCCTCGACGCGACGCGGAGGAAGCAACGTTCCGTTCGTCAGGACCGTGGCGGGGCCCAGCGTCAGCGTGTCCTCCAGCATGCCCTCGATGTCCCGGTTCATGAAGGGCTCGCCACCGGTGAAATAGTACTCCTTCACGCCCAACTCCCTCGAGTCCGCCAGCGCTTCCCGGACCTGCCGCCGAGACATGAACCAGAGGCTGTGGTTGTCCGGCGCGCAGGAGATGAAGCAGTGGTGGCATCGCAGGTTGCACACGGTTCCGCTCACCTGAAACCACAACTGGTCCAGAGCCGTCAGTCGGACGGACGGCGGCGCGGCCAGGGCGAGATTGAGGTTGGGCATGAGCCAAGCTGGGATCTGCACACACGAACGGCAATCGAAAGGACTTCGGAGCCCCGACCAAACCCGGAGTCCGAATCCGCGGTTCCCGCCCGACGTCGGGTCGGCCCGGACCGGCGCCCATCCCTGGGCACTGGGAATGCAGAGCCCCTTCCGCCGGCGGCCATTTCGCTGGCGGAGCCTGCGGACTGCCCCGGACACCGCCTGGATCTCGACACGCTTGATTTATTCTTTTTTGTAGAATATTGTGTTTCGGGCTGCGGGCCCTTCCATCTCTGCGTCTCCCAGCCAGCATACCCCCCAACGAGGTCCGGTCACGTGAGCAAGGGAAACTACCTGGGAGAGTTCGAGCAGGTCGTTCTCCTGGCCACCGCTCGGCTGGCGGACGAGGCGTACGGGATGTCCATCCGGAGAGAGATCGAGGAAGCGACCGGCCGGAAGTCGTCCATCGGCGCGATCTACGCGACCCTCGACCGGCTGGAAGCCAAGACGTTCCTGGAATCCCGAATGGGTGAGGCCACGCCAAAGAGGGGCGGGCGACCCAAGCGGTATTTCCGGTTGAGTCCGGCCGGAACGAGAGCGCTTCTAGCCTCCCGGCGCACGATGGACCGGCTCTGGGACGGCTTGGAGCTGGAGCCGGAGTAAGCAGGTGCGAGGAGATCAACCGCCCCCGGTTTGGCGAGTCCTCGCGAGTCTTTTGGCGACGCATCGGTTCAGCCAGGAGCTCCTGGGGGACCTGGAGGAGGAATTCCGCATCCGGGCCGAATCGGAAGGATTCGCAAAGGCTCGCCGCTGGTATCGGGGCCAAGTGCTGAAATCGGCCCCGCATCTGTTGAGGATACGCTCCCGCGACCTGCGGGGAGCATGGGTTTCCGGGATGGGAGAGGGCATGATGGCAGCGTTGATCCAGGACTTGAGA
>JAHEKK010000128.1 GCA_024638395.1 Gemmatimonadota bacterium
ATCGTACTCACCGGCAAACGACAGGAGCTCGAACAGAAACGTTCGACTGGGAAGATCCCCCGGATCGCTACGTAGTTTTGCCCCGACCGCGTCAATCGCTTCGTCCAGCTTACCGGCCCTGTATAGCGTCAAGCCGTCCAATCGGCCGCCTCCCGGATCTTGTGGGCACCTCGATTTCGTCCATGTCAGGCGCAGCCGTCACGCCTGGTGTTCCAGCCGAGGTCATTTCCGCCCTTTGCGCGACCCGGCAACGCACGGGCGTCAACCGGTGCCCGTCGACCTCCCGCCCTAGTCGTTGATCGTGTCGGTATGCATGATCCCACCGTCTACGTATTCCACCGTGATGATATTGAACGTCACCGAGAACCCCGTGGTACAGTCGTTCAAGCCCCCCAGGGCGGAGAAGTCGTTGTCCACCTTCCCGATTCGTCCGTTCTCCAGGATGACCTTGAAGAGGGGATTGTCCCCATCGTCGGAAGGGTCGAACGTCAGCGTGGCCTCGATCACTTCATTCTCCACCAACGCCTTGAACACAAGCGGGCTGTGCTTACCGACGGCCGTACTGAAGCTCACCGGAGATGCCGTCGAGCGACCCGTCCTCATTCCCGAGCCAGCATCGGTACGCGCGGCATAGCCAAAGTTGGCGCTGTAGACTTTGATCTGATCCGCGTACCCAGGATTCGTTGCGTCCCCATTGACGGGGGCACCGTTTGCGGTCATTAGAAGGTAGAGTGCCATGTTCGTCCAATTCCTCAGGGGTTGGGGGGCGGATCCGTTGTCCTACGCAGCCGATTGCGGGAGGTCTGCGACCAGTCTCATCGAGACACTCAGCTCATCCAATTGGAAATGAGGCCTCAAGAACGCCACCGCACGGTAGGCCCCCGGTTTGCCCGGGATTTCCACCACATCGACCCGCGCCTCGCTCAGGGGGCGCTTGGCCTTCAGCTCAAAGGCCGCCCCGGGCGTGCCGATGACGTAGTTCTTGATCCACTTGTTCAGATAATCTTCGATTTCATCGCGGGAGCTGTATCCGCCCACCTTGTCACGCATCATGGTCTTCAGGTAGTGGGCAAACCGGGACACGGCGAAGATGTAGGGTAGCTGCGCCGAAATGCGGGAGTTCGCCGTAGCCGAGTCAGAGTCATAGACCTTGGCCTTTTGAGCCGACTGGACGCTGAAAAACGCGGCGTTGGGAGTCCCCTTGCAATGCACCAGTGGCACGAAGCCCTGGTCGGCGAGCTCCTTCTCACGACGGTCCGTGATCTGGGTCTCCGTGGGACACTTCATGGCCACGTCCCCACCGTCGGTTTGGAAGTTGTGAACGGGGAGGCCCTCGACCAGGCCGCCGCTTTCTACACCTCGGATAGTGGCGCACCACCCGTGCTTCGAAAACGCCTTGGATACCCGAGCGCCAAGCGCCCAGGCCGCATTCCCCCAGAGGTACTTGCCATGGTCGTTTCCGCTGACGCTTTCCTCGTAGTTGAAAGCTTCGATCGGAACGGTGTCGCTTCCGTAGGGATCCCTCAGCAGCATCCGGGGCAACGCCAGAGCCACGTACCGCGAGTCTTCCGAGGCCCGGAACGCCTTCCACTTCGCGTAATCGCTGGTGTCGAAGACCTTGGCCAGATCCCGCGGCGCGGAAAGCTGCGTATAGCTCTCGAGGCCGAACATCTCATGTGAGGCGCCCGTCAGGAACGGCGCGTGAGCCGCTGCTGCAACTTGGGCCACTTTCTCGAGGAGCTCGATGTCCTGGCCGCTTTTCGTGAACTCGAAGTTGCCGAGCAGGGTGCCGAAAGGTGCTCCACCAAAGACTCCATACTCTTCTTCGTAGACCTTCTTGAACAGGGCGCTCTGGTCAAACTCGGGAGCCCGCTGGAGATCCTTGAGGAGCTCCTTCTTGGTGACGTTCAGCACCTTGATCTTGAGCTGATCGCTGGTCTCGCTCTGATCCATGAGGTACTT
Source organism: Gemmatimonadota bacterium (assembly GCA_024638395.1). Lineage (GTDB taxonomy): Bacteria > Gemmatimonadota > Gemmatimonadetes > Longimicrobiales > Gaopeijiaceae > JAHEKK01. The sequence continues at coordinate 1,963 of JAHEKK010000128.1, forward strand.
GAGGCCCCGCCAGCTCCCCTCGAGCTGCTGAAACTCGGGGTCATGCACGATCTCGTTGACCTGAAGTGAGATCAGGTGGTCAATCTGGGCGATCCGGGCGTTCAGCATCGCCTCTGTGTTGCTGGAGACCGTGATCGCCCCCTCCACGACTTCGGCCACGAACCGCTTGATCATGTCGCGACCGCGAGTCTGAGCCCGCTCGTCCGTCCCGAACCGGCCCTGCTCGACGATCTGATCGAGGAGTCCGAGCTCGACCTCCTGGGCCTGTCCCCCGTCCTGTTGCGCTTCGGCCTTAGCCATCAGAATCCTCCTCCGAGCCCTCGGCATCCAGTTCGGATTTCAGTTGAGAGAGCCGGTCCTCATCGCCCACGCTCTCCTGGAGCATTTCTTCCAGGGCTTCGTTGGCTTGAATGCTGCCTCTGAGGTCCGAGAGCTGCTGCCTCAGATCAAGGAGCTTCTGCAGCGCCGGTACCTGTTGGGCAACCCTGTCCGGAGAGAAATCATCCATGCTCTTGAAGTGGAGGTCCACCCCGATTTTTCCGGCTTCCGGATCCTCACTCAGCATATTCTCGACGCTGAGGCTCAGGTGGGGCTTCATCCGCGAAAGGACCTCATCGAAGTTGTCTGGGTTGATCTCGACGAACTTCCGGTCCTTCAGCCGCGCCCTTCCCTCTTCAGCGTGCCCGGTGAAGTCCCCGAGCACCCCCATTACGAATGGGAGCTCCTTCATCTCGATCGCCCCACCCACCTCCACATCGTAGGTGATATTGACGCGGGGGGCTCGGACTCGTCCGAGCTTCTTGTGTACGCTCTCGGCCATGTTTCCTACTCCTGGGGAAGGCCTGCCCATCGAAGCCCGGGCTCAAGGGCCTGGGAACTCCACTCGGATGCTTGCCCGGTTGCGGCGGGTCAAGAGGCACATCGTAGACAGCCCATTCCCAACCTGTCAAGCGGCCATGGGGGGTGTTTCGGGAGTGACCCCGCGGCGGCCAACTGAACCATCCGGGCAAACCACGGGCCCTCGGAACCACCTTGCCGGAGAGACATGGCCGCCGTAACGTCGCTGGGTCCTGATTTCGCCGGGCCAACACCCGCCGGTGTGGACTGGATTTCAAAGCGTCGAGGAGGCGGAGATGCACACTGGAGTCGCGGCGGGAGTCATCCAACTGGTCAACCATCGGCAGGCCAAGGACCAAGTCCGGAGCCTCCATACGCGCATGCAAATGGGCGTGACCAAGCGGCAGATCGGTCGCAAGAGGATCGTGTTCTCTCCCGACACCCGTGAGTCCCCCTTCGCCGGATGGTGGATGATGATCAATCGCCCCGCCGATGCGAAGACCGTGATCCTCAAGGAGTTGGCCGGAATCGTCCTCGCCCACGCGGACCCTACCGGGCGCATCGGGGACGCAGTGGGAGGCGGCGTTGCCTCAGCCATATCCGCCCACAGCACCGCCTCCAATCTCCAGACCATCGGGTCGATGGGCGACGGGTCCATGGCCGATGAGGTGTTCGACCGCTGGAACGGAGCGTGGGAGGCCGGCGTGTGGTCGTCTGCGAAAGGGACAAAACAGGAGTTCGCCATCGCTTGGCGGTACTTCCTGACGGGAGGCATCTGTACGATGTCCGAGCCCGACGGAGAGGGAACGGTCGTGGGGCGAACCACGATGTGGGACAAGGATGCAATGCTGAGGTATATGTCGAATGCCGAGCGGGAAGGCGGAAAAGCGGGTGCCATGGAGTACGCGATACAGCGGCTGAACACCCGATTCGGCTACACCGGCACGAAGGACTTCAAGTATTCGGCCTCCGCACACAAGCTCAGCTTCATCTAGAACCTCTCGGTACGCGGCCGTTGTCCCCCACTCGGGCCGCCACGGCCCTCGAATCGTGAGGGTTGCGACGAAGACTGCGGCCTCGCAGTGGAAACTGGCGACCGCTCCCAACCCGCGTTAAGCTTCCGGCCCCCAACTCCGGGAGCCTGACCCCGGGCCAGCCCGGGGCTCCCTCCCGAGATGTATAAGCCATGCCTCAAACGCTTAGGGCGTATCGCAGCGTCGTATGTCGGACTGGCGCATTCGCCCTGGCCTTTCTCACGGCCGCCTGCTCCACCCTCCTGCCCCCCTCCACACCCTCCCCCGGCTACATCCCGGTTCTCGAGGCGCAGCGCACGGCTTCACCCTCGGACCCCAACACCCTCACGACGCTGGGAATGGCCTACCGGCGGGCCGGTCGCCTCGCCGACGCGCGTGCCGTGCTGGAAGAGGCAGTGGCCGCGGCTCCCGATCACCCCGGGGCGATCTACTACCTGGGCCTCACCGCCGAAGACCAGGAGGACTTCGCGGAAGCCGAGCGGGTGTACGAGTCGTTCCTCGAAACGTCGGCCTCAGGGGGCCTTCGAGACGACATCGCCGACCGCCTGGTCCGGGTCCGACGTCTGGCGCTCCTGGAGGAGGTACGCACCAGTGTGGCCCAGGAGCAGGCGCTGACGGGCCGACCCCCGACGGAGGGAACGGTCGCCGTCTTCCCCTTCCTCTACTCGGGCTCCAACGACATGTACCGGCCCCTCTCGAGGGCGCTGGCGGAGCTCCTGGCAGTCGATCTGAACCAGGTCGAGCGGATCACGGTCCTGGAACGCCTCCGCGTTCAAGCGCTTCTGGACGAGATCGCCCTGACGGAGTCGGGCCTCGTGGACCCCGCTTCGGGCAGCCGCAGTGGACGGCTCCTCGGCGCGGAAAGGATCGTCCAGGGCGAAATCGGTGCCCTCGGCGAGAATCTGTCCGCCACGGCGCTGGTGGTCACCACGACCACGGGGGTGGCGGGCAACCAGGTCCGTACCGAGGACGAGGCCGAGCGCTTCATGGACATGGAGAAGGAGCTCGTGGTGGCCATCCTCGAGTCCATGGGCGTGGTCCTGACTGTGGCCGAACGCGAGCGAATCGACCAGAATCGCACCGCCAACCTCCAGGCACTCCTGGCCTTCGGGACCGGCCTCGAGGCCATCGATCTGGGCAATTTCGATGAGGCCCGGATCCAGTTCGATCGGGCCTCGTCACTCGACCCGGGATTCGCTCCGGCCCAACAGCGCTCTCAGGAGGCCCGGCAGGGGGCGCGGGCCTCTGCGGTCAGCATCGAGCAGGCGGCAGTTCGGGGCGGGCGGGAGCTGGGCTCCAACCCGGCCGTTGACGAGTGGCTGGACCTCCGGTTCGGGTTCTCCGAGATCGAGACGCTTGCCCCCACCGGTCCCGACCGCGATCCGATCCCGGAGGTCCTCGGCGGGGAGACGCTCGGCGGCATGGCCGGAATCCTGCGGATCCTCTTCCCACGGCCCGGAGGTGGGCCATGAGGCCGGTGCATCTCCGAGCGACCATGGGGCTCGTCCTTTCCCTGTTCCTCGGGATGGGCTCCCACCGCCTGTCTGCCCAGGTACCCCCGGGTACCACGGTGGGGGTCACGTCGACGTTGGAGACGATCTCGCTTTCCGACGGAGACCTGACCGGCGTGGACGGTCTCAGCCTGTTCTCGGTCCTCTTCGCCGGTCGAACCGCACTGAGCGAGCGGGTCCGACTCGGCATCTCCGGTGGGTTCGCACGAGGGGCGCTGACCCGGCCTGACGGGTCGGAAGCCACTCTTGCAGGTCTCACGGACACCCGGGTCACCCTGACGTTCCCCCTGGTGGACGAGTTCGTGGTCTTCTCACTCGTCGGCGTCCTGCCGACGGGGAATAGCGAGCAAAACGCGGAAGAGGCACAGGTCGCGAACGTCATTGCCGCCGATCTCCTGCCCTTCCGCGTTTCCCACTGGGGGGCGGGAGGGGGGATCGGCGCGAACATCGGCTTCGCACGCCCGCTCTGCGATATCGGGATAGCGGTGGGCGTGGGATATGTCGTCGGCCGGGAGTACAACCCCGTCCTCAATGACGAGTTCGCCTACCGGCCCGGAGACGCGTTGACGGTGTCGGCCGGGGTCGACAGGGCAGTCGGCTCGGAGGGCAAGGCGGCCCTCCAGCTCTCGTTCCAGCGGTACAACGACGACCAACTGGACGGCCGGAACCTGTACCAGGCCGGCAACCGGCTGCAGGTCATGGGCACGTACGCGTTTCCCGCCGGAACGGGAACCGGCATTGCCTATGGAGGGCTGGTGCACCGCGGCGGCGGCTCCCTGGGGGAGGACCCGGGAGTGATCACGGTGGTTGGTTCCCCGTCGCAGGACCTCGTGCTGTTGGGCGGAGGGACCCGGCAGGCCGTGGGTCCGGGCATCCTGGTTCCGGATGTTTCCGTTCGCCTGTTCCGCCGCTCGGACGCCGTGGGCCAGGGCTACCTCGGCTCGCTGGGCATTGGATACGAATTCCGAAGCGGCCGCACCACCTTCGTTCCAAATGCGCGGGCCAAGTGGGGCAGTGTGGACGTGCAAGCCGGGCAATCCACCGCGGTCACCGGATTCGACGTCGGGTTGACGGTCCGTTTCGGGGGTAGCCGGCGATGAGACGCATGGCAGCGGCCCTGAGCCTGGCAGTTCTGTTCCTCGCATGCTCCGATGGCTTCTTCGTCGACCCACCGGCCGGACCGGCGGGGTTGGCGGTGGCTTTCGGTGCGCCGACAGCCAGCCTCGCATCCTCAGCCACCCTGGCAGCCGCGTTCGACAAAGCGGACCAGGCGCGCGTAGCTCTCCAGCGGTTGTCGGGCACGCCCGTCATCGACACCATCGTGCCCTTCCGGCCCTCGAACCCAGCCGTGGAGCTGGCCCTCACACTCGATGTCCCCGAGGAGGGTGAGACGTTCCTGTTGGTCGGCGAGCTCCTGAGCGCCTCCGAGGTCGTGTTCCGCGGTGAAGCAACGGTCGTCCTGTCGCCGAACCGGAGCACCACCGCGGAGCTGGCGATCGAACCCATGGCCACGAGCATCGTCGCGCCCGCTTTCATCTCGTTCGATGCGCTCTTGGATACGGTCGCGGTGGCGGTCTACGGCCTCTTCTCGACAGGTGATTCCATCCCTGACCTACCGGTCCAGTGGACGGTCCTCGATCGCTCGGTGGTGGAGCCGGGCCCAGGAGGCAGTCTCGTCTCTACCGGTGAGGGATCCACACAGGCGATCGCACAGAGTGGAGCCTTCGCCGACACCAGCGACGTCGTCGTGGAAGCGACCGTCGACGCCGTCGAAGTCCAGCCGGATGTGGTGAGCGCAGACGTCGATCAGGAGATCCAGTTCTCGGCGACGGCTCTCGATCGGAAGGGCAACGCAGTTTCGCGGGAAGCCGATTGGAGCGTCGACGACGAGAGCGTCGCGTTCATCGACTCCGGGGGTCTCCTCGAGACCCTGGAGGAGGGAACGGCGACGATCACGGCTGATGTGGAGGGGGTCCTCGGCACCGCTTCTCTCACGGTCACTCGGGAGATCCCGCTTGTGGCCTCCGTCACAGTGGCGCCCAACCCAGCCGACGTCTGGATCGGCGGAACCACGCAGCTGCAAGCCATTCCGAGGGACGCCCAGGGAACTCAGCTCACCGGGCGGACGGTGGAGTGGTCGAGCTCCGACGGCCAGATCGCGCCGGTCTCGGCCACGGGTTTGGTGAGTGGAGCCACCCTTGGCGACGCCACCATCACGGCGACGGTCGAAGGCGTCTCCGGGAACGGGTCGGTCTCGGTCATCCCCGTTCCGGTGGAGAGTGTCGATGTGAGCCCAACCGCCGCCACCGTTCTCGTCGGAGACGAGGTATCCCTGTCCGTGACGGTGCGAGACGCCAACGGCAACGTTGTCACTGACCGGTCCGTGACATGGGCGAGCAGCGCCACGGCCGTCGCCAGCGTGGACTCCGACGGCCTTGTCATGGCGCTATCTCCCGGAACGGCGTCGGTCTCGGCCACGTCGGAAGGCGTCACGGGTAGCGCCATGATCACCGTGCCCACGACCACGGCGATGGCCGGGGGCACCTACCAGCTCCTCTCGGAGGAATCTTCCTTCTTCGGCACCGCAGTCCTGTACGACCCGACGAACGCCCTGTCACCGGGCTCGCCCGTCGAAGAGGTGACCCT
>JAHEKK010000129.1 GCA_024638395.1 Gemmatimonadota bacterium
ACCAACGGCGAGGGCGGAAACATCCGGGAGACGAACGGGGCCAAGTCGGTGTCGGCCCATGTCGCACTTCGGCCCGCTCGCCACCTCGAGTTGGGCGGGGGGGTGTCCAGCCACGACTACCCCAACGAGAGCCTCGGCACGGACCGCCACGCCTGGGCCTGGGGCCTCGACGTCCAGTGGGGCGATCCCTGGGCCGGTCCCCGGGTGAAGGGTGGGCTGATGGGCGGGGACAACTGGAAGGTCCTCCGGGCGGGCGGCGAGGAGGCGCGGTTCCTGACCTGGCAAAGCGTGGCGGCATACCGCTGGCCGCTGGAGGCGCTGTCCTACCTGGAGGCGTTCGAGTGGATGGCCCGGGCCACGTGGGGCGATCCGGACCGGGACACCGTGCAGGACGCCGGGATGCTCGTGACCTCGGGGTTCAACCTCTGGGTGACCCGCCAGAGCCGGATCGCCGCCGGCGTGGACGTGTGGGAGCCTGACCAGGGCGACCGCGCCTGGTCGATGAAAGCCCAGACCCAGCTCTTCTTCTGAGGCGTTCGGCCGCCGGTCCAGCCGCGCCCCGGCGCCCCGGATCACCCAATCTTGGCGGATGCGGAAGGGCGTCAGCCACTCTCGGGGAGTCGGTAGCCCATCTCCTCGGTGAGCCGTATGTGGCTGGGCATGAAGCTCCCGCTGCCGCGGCCGATCTCTCGGTCTTCCTGATCGAATACCTGCGCCTCTGCCAGCACCACCCGCCGGGAACGAGAAACCACGGCCCCCACGCTCCGGATCGGGCCCTCCGCCACGGGCCGTGTGAAGTAGGTGTTGAACGACGCCGTCAGGACGAAGTGGTCTTGGACGAGGGAATTGGCGGCAAAGAAGGCCGCGTCATCCAACATCTTGAAGTAGACGGACCCGTGCACCGCGGACGCCGCGTGCCAGAAGCGTGTACCCACCTCGATCTCGATGGTGGCCGTACCCTCGCCGATCTCGATAGCGGGATCGTAGATGGCATTGATGGGCGCGGCCAGGTAGAGGTGCTCCAGCTTCCTGAAGTGCTCGCTCACGGAAGCGCGGGGTCCGCGCTCGCCTCGAAACGGACGCTCAGGCTTCGGGAACGTCCCGGATCACCGCCGTTACCTTCGCATGGAGGTCGGGGGTGATCTCATCGATCCCGTGCTCCTCGGCGGCATGGGCCACCACCTTCTCCAACAACGCCTCCGTCGATTCGGCCCGCGCCACGAATCCGCAATCCATGCCCACGTCTGCACACTTGAGCTCTTTGGCCATCGTTCCTCCACGGGTTGAAGTCCCTCCTACGTGCACGGGGCCAAGGTGGGCCAAGGGCCGCCCGGAGGCCAGACCCGGACGCTCTATGTCCGGACCCGTGGCCCGGGTCGAGGCCCCCTCCGGTCCGAAGCTGTGTACGGAGCGTCCTTCCGGCCCCAAGTTGGGGCCATGATCCCGCCCACCCTCCACGGACTCGGTCTACCCCTGCTACTCGGCGCCGCCCTCGTCGCCGTGCAGATCCTGTTCGGCATCTTCGTCCTCTTGCGGCCCCACACCCGACAGACGTCGAGCCTGGCCTGGATCCTGATCATCATCACCCTGCCCGGGGTCGGCATTCTCCTGTATCTGGTACTGGGAGAAGTGCGGACCGGGAGCAAGCGCAGGCGCCGGGCCCAGAACATCCAGGCCAACATCCGCTCGGTCCTGGCACGGGCGTGGCTCAAATCACCGGCCCCCGGCTTCGTGCGCGATGCGTTTCAGCCCGTGGCCCGTCTTGCGACTGAGGCAAGCGACTCGAGTCCGCGGGGCGGCAATCGTCTCGAACTGCTCGCCGACGCCACGCACTTCACCGACTCGCTGGTGAGGGATATCGAGGCGGCCGCAGAGCACGTCCATCTCTTGTACTACATCTACTTGAATGACCGGGCAGGAAGGGCGGTCGCCGAGGCCCTTGTTCGCGCGGCACAGCGGGGCGTCGACTGCCGGCTCCTCGTGGACTCGGTAGGCTCGTCCGCCTTTCTCAAGTCGGAGCTATTCCGGGAGCTGGACGAAGGCGGCGTTCACGTGACGGGGGCGCTGCCCACCCGCATCACCCAGATCGTCCGGGTGCGGTTCGACATGCGGAACCACAGAAAGATCGCCGTGGTGGACGGGAGGGTCGGCTATACCGGGAGTCACAACCTGGCAGACGAGGCATTCCACCCCAAGCCCCGATTCGCCCCCTGGGTGGACGCCACGCTGCGGATCGAGGGGCCTGCCGTACGTGATCTCCAGGCCCTCTTCGTCGCAGATTGGTTCATGGACACCGGAAAAAGCCTCGACCATCTGATCCTGGCGCGTCACCGGGCGGACAGCGAGGGCACCACGGTCCAGATCGTCGGTACGGGGCCCGGATCGCTGAATCAGATCCTCGTACAGGTCATCCAGTCGGCCATTCACCTGGCCCGGGAAGAGATCATCCTCACGACGCCGTACTTCGTCCCCGACGAGGGGACCTTCAGCGCACTGATCACCGCGGCGATGCGGGGGATCCGTACGGTGCTGGTCCTGCCCAAACGAAACGACTCCCCCCTGGTCTCCCTCGCCAGCCGATCATTCTACGCCAGGCTTCTCGAGGCGGGGGTGGAGATCCAGGAGTACACCAAGGGGTTGCTCCACGCGAAGACCATTACCGTGGACCGGGACCTGGCCATGGTCAGCACCGCCAACTTCGATCGTAGGAGCTTCGAGATCAATTTCGAGTTGTCCATCCTGATCTACGATACGGACTTCGCCTCCGAGCTTCGGCTCCTCCAGAACACGTACATGGAGGACTGCATCCCAGTTCACCCCGGCCGTTGGAAGCTGCGCCCCTGGCCCACTCGCCTGGCTGAGAATCTGGCGGGGCTGGTCGGACCGGTGCTGTAGTGGATCGTCCGGCGAAGCGTGGACACGGAGGGTGGAAGGGTGTCGAGTCCCGCGAGGCGCGACGCCGAAGATAGTGGGAAGACGACCGACGGGCCCCAGGCGGGACGAGACGTGTGCCGGTGTGGCCGCCGAGTGGGCCGAGATCGGCGCTGGTGCTGACGGAGGGACAGCGCTGGTGATGGGAGACAGCACGCCGGTGCTGGCGAGAGCCCTCGAGGCGTCGGGCCGGACCGTCACCCGCTGGCACCGGTTCCTCCATGAGGGCCAGGAGACGGGGCCATGGCCCCCGGCGGGGTCCTTCGACCAGGTATGGGTTCGCCTCCCCCGTTCGGCCCGTGAAGTGCGGATGTTGTTGACGGCTGCAGCGGCCAGGATCCACCCCGAGGGGCGCGTCATCCTGTACGGCGCCAAGGACGAGGGAATCCGCTCCGCCGACAACCACCGACCCCCTGCTCTGGCACCGTTCCATACCGCCCTGGTGAAGAGGCGTTGCAGGGTGCTGACGGCTACGTTGGCCGCTGCGTACGCCGGCGGAGACGACACCCTCGAAGCGTGGGCCACGGACGTCACCCTGGACTGGGGCGCCGGCCCCAGAGCCTGGCGATACTTCCCCGGGGTCTTCTCCCACGGGCGACTGGATCCGGCCACGGCCATGCTCCTCCGGCACCTGGACCCACCCGGCCCGGGGGCCAGGATCCTCGACTACGGGGCCGGTACCGGGATCATCGGCCGGGCCCTGATGGAGCGGGTCCCCGGATCGACGGTGCATCTTCTGGATCCCGACGCCATCGCCCTCCACGCCGCCCGGACCAACGTGCCCGGTGCCTTCGCCGTCCAGGCGTCTTCGCTGGAGCATCCCGCGTTGGCCGGCCGCGGCCCCTACGACCTGATCGTCTCCAACCCGCCCATCCACGAAGGGAAACGGGAGACCCTGGGGGTGGTAGAGAGCCTGGTTGCGCGAGGCGCTGCGCTCCTCGCTCCCACGGGACGTCTTGTGCTGGTCATACAACGCCGGTTGCCGGCTGAACCGCTTTTACGGTCGGCCTACTCGGCAACGCGCGTTCTGGCCGACGAGGGGCCCTTCCGGTTGTGGGAAGCCGGGGTGTAGAGTCCCCTCTACCGCGGGCCTCTTCTAGAACCCGGTGACAAACCCCAGCGTGAACCGGGCCTGCTCCAGCTCCAGGTCCCACATGACCTCGCCCAGGGCCCGCACGTTGGTTCGCATGACATAGGTGGCGCCCAGGGCCGCCGTTTGGTAGCGCGTCAGGTAGGGCACCGCATCGTTCTGCTCCCCGAGGCGAAGGGAAAGGGCCGGGCGGTCGGCCTCGATCCAGTTGTAGAGGCCCGTGAAGTGCCAACGCCCGAGAGGCCCTTTGGGTGAGTAGATCACCTCGCCGAGGACCCCGTCGGTCGTGGTCTCGAAGGGGTCCGCGTCCGCAGCCACGCACCGGAAGTCCCCGGGCGTGCAGTCGTCCAGAAAGAAGGGGTTCTCGTCGGTGCGGCGGAGGTATTGGAGGTTGACCTCGGTGTTGCCCGTGGTGAAGGAGAGGTCGGGGCCCCAGGTGAGGGAATTGGAGTCCAGGTTCCCGGAGCTCTCACCTCCGAAATAGACGAAGGCGCCGGCCCTCAGCCTGCCGAAGCCCTGAGAGTACCGGACCGCCACGTTTTTCCGATTGTCCGTGTCGTACAGGCGGTCCCCCGTTGACTCACCGATGCCCTGCCCGTTCACCACCTGGACGATCAGATCGCCCTCCGCCACCGGCGAGTAGACGCCCATCAGACCCCTCTCGTAGGCCAGATCCGAGCGTACCTCACCCACCCGGGCCCGGTAGACGTGGTAGTCCTCCACCTCCAGCCGGAGCTCACGCTTGAACAGGGGGTCGGACACCTGAAACTGCCCGACCATCAGATTGAACCCCGTGCCCCCGATGTCGGTGAACTGGATGTAGGAGTCCTCGAGACCGGCGACCTCGCCTCGCTCCGACAGATAGAAGTACATGTAGTAGGAGATCAGGTCCGACACCTGGCCGCCGGACAGGAGCTTGACGCCCCAAGGGGTCTGGAGGTCGAATCCCTCCGCACCGTCGTCGTTGAACAGAGACGACATGTACGCGTCGACCCGCACCGCCAGGGGCACGGCGGCCTGGAGTCTCAGGTTGGGATCCTGGGTCTCCACGGTGTCGACCGGCGGCTCACCGATCCCCAGCTCGAACCCGTTTCCGGCGAACATCTCGCCGAGAGGCGTGAGGCGGGGGAACGGCTGGTGGCACAGGGAGCAGGACACTTTGTACTTGCGGGCGAAGGCAGGGATGGCGTCGCCTGCGTCTGGGGCGGTGAAGGTCCACAGGAGCCCCATGAAGACCCCCAGCGCCGCGAACACGATGCGTCTCAAAGCCCTTCCTCGACTCTCTGATGAACGATGCGCCCTCCGACAACGGTGAGGACCGACTGAAGGTCTTGCAGAGACTCGTCTGATACTGTCAGGTAGTCCCCGGACAGCACGGCAAGATCTGCCTTCATTCCCGGTCGGAGTGTGCCCCGTTCCGCCTCTTCGAACACCTGAAAGGCGTACCCCCGGGTCATGAGATCCAGGGCGCCGGTCCGGCCCACCGCGTGCTCCCGACCCATGACGCCTGCGGATAGGGTCCCCCGGGTTGCGAAATGGTAGAGGACCCAGAAGGGGTTGTGGGGAATCACGGGCGAGTCGGTCCCCAGCGAGACGGGAATCTCCTCCGACACGTACCAGCCCACGGGGGTGGTCAGGGCGGCCCTGTGGGGACCCCAGTAGGAGACCAGGCTGGGCGCCGCGACGTACAGGTGGTTCTGCGCGGTCACCGTGAGACCCAGGGCCCGCATGCGGGGAAACTGATCCTCCGTGGGAATGAACCCGTGCTCGATCGTCCAGCGCCGGCCGGTGATGGGGCTCTCGGCGTGGGCGCCCTCGTAGGCAGCAAGCACCAGATCGATGGCGGCATCCCCGACGGCGTGGGTGGCCACCCGCCACCCCAGCTCGTTCAGGCGGCGGACCACGGCGAAGAAGACCTCCGTCTCCATGGTCTGGAGCCCATGGTAGGTGCCTCCTTCACCCCAGGGCTCCAGGTAGGGCTCCCGCATCCAACCGCCTTCGAACCCCCCGTCGACGCCGAGCTTGACCCCACCCACCCGGATCAGCTCCGAACGGTAGTCGGGGCCGGCGGGCCAGGAGGACACCACGGAGTCGAGGGCGTTTGGCGCCACGCCCCGCGGACGGAAGAGGTACTCCACCCGGACGTCCAGATCACCGGCCGCCTCGAGCTGCTGGTAGAGCCGGAATAACTCCGGCGAGCCGCCCGGCACCCGGATGGAGGTGACGCCCAGGGCCGACATGACGGCCAGGTTCTCACTGAGGCGTTGGGCAGGATCCGAAGTCTCGTCCCCTTCGGGGATGGGCAAGGGCTCGATCCAGTACTGGGCATTATCCACCAGTTCCCCGTTGAGCCGGCCGTCGGGATAGCGTCCGACACGGCCTCCCTCGGGGGACTCGGCGTCAGGGCCGATCTCGAACCCCTCCAGCGCGAAGGAGTTCAGGATGTACTCGTGCCCACCCCGCACGACCACGACGGGGTGGTCGGTCGTCGCCCGGTCCAGATCGTCCCGTAGCGGCAGCCGCTGCTCGGCCAGCTGGCCCTCGTGCCAGTTGCTGTTGGTCACAATCAGCTCACCGGCGGGGGTCGCAGCGGCCCGGGCCCGGATCGCCTCCTCCACGTCGGCGAGGGACCGTGCGCCGGAAAGATCCACTCCGGGTCCCCCGCCCAGCTCGTGGAAGTGGTTGTCGGTGAGGCCCGGAACGACGGTGCGCCCCGCCAGGTCGATGACGCGTGTCGACGAGCCCACGTGGCCAGAGATCTCCTGGCTCGTCCCGGCAGCCGTGATCCGGTTCCCTGAGATGGCCAGAGCCTCGACCGTGCCGGTCTCGGGATCCATGGTCAGGACCTGCCCACCGGTCAGCACGAGGTCGGCAGAGGGGACGGGCGGGGCGCAGCCATGCACCCCGATAACGGCGAGGGCCACGACGATTGGTTTGTGCATGGCCCGATAAGGGGGCTCCGGGAAGCCGCCGTCAACCGCGGCGGACCCCGGCATCCAGGGAGGAAGGCCGCGTCCGGCAGGACGTCGGAACCGTAGGGCTTCCGGCAACGGCCGGCACCCCCTCAACCGTAGCGGCCTTCGATGTAGTCCGTGGTCTTCGGGTCGACAGGGTTGAGGAACATCTCCTCGGTGATGCCGTGCTCGATCACCTTGCCGAGGAGCATGAACACGCACTCCTCCGAGGCGCGGCGCGCCTGGGCCATGTTGTGGGTCACGATGAGAATCGTGTAGTCCCCACGAAGCTCCCAGATGAGCTCCTCCACCGCTTCCGTACCGGCCGGGTCCAGAGCGGAGCAGGGTTCGTCCATCAGGAGGACCGCGGGCTTCACCGGCAGGAGCCGGGCGATGCACAGCTTCTGCTGTTCTTCGAGAGAGAGGCCGACAGCGGCGCCGTTCAGGCGATCCTTGACCTTGTCCCAGAGGAGGACCTGCCGGAGCGCGGACTCCGCCACCTCGTCCTCTTCGGCGCTGGACACGGACCGGTTCCGGGCCTCGTGGAGCCGGAACCCGAAGAGCACGTTGTCGCGGATGGAGATGGGGAGGGGGTTGGGGCGCTGGAAGACCATGCCCACCTGCTTTCGCACCTGCACCAACTCCACGCCCGGTGCGAACACGTCGTGGCCCAGAATGCGGACGCTACCGGTGGTCCTCACGTAGCCCAGCCGCTCGATGATGCGGTTACAGGTACGGAGGAGGGTGGATTTTCCGCAGCCGGAGGGCCCGATGAGGGACGTGATGATGCCCCGCTTGATCTGCAGGTCGACATCGAACAGGGCCTGGAAATCGCCGTACCACAGGCTCAAGGCCTCCGTCTCGATAGCGAATTCCCCACCCCCCGGGCGGACGGGCGCCTCCGGGGCTGGTCTCTGGGGCCCTGCAGCCCTGCCGTCCGGTGCCCGGTC
>JAHEKK010000130.1 GCA_024638395.1 Gemmatimonadota bacterium
CGGGTCGGGTCTGGGCCAGAACCGGCGCGGCGGCAAGGAGAACCGCCAGGCCACAGGGGGCCATGAGCCGCTTCACCATCAGAGCTCCAGCCCCGGTCCGTCGGAACCTGGGCCGTTCGGCGGCCCCGTGTCGGACCGGTTGAGGCGCTGGAAGTACTCGAGGACCAGCGCCCGTTGAGCCGGCGAGAGGGCCCTCAGTGCACGGGCGTCGGGGACCCGGAACCGGAGGGCGTCCACCGCCTCCTCCGTCAGCTCCGATACACCGTCACGATCGAAGGCCCCCGGGGCCTCGGCTTCCCGCTCTTCCGACTCCTCGTCGCGTTCGAGGCTCCGGCCCGCATCGAGGAGTCGGTGGAAGAGGCGCTCCTGGCGGCGCAGCACCTCCGGATCCAGGCGGCCCTGCGCCAGGGCCTGAGCCAGCGCCATGGCCTCCTGAGCCAGAGTCTCGAGGTCGCCCACGGCCTCCCCTTCGCCTTCCTGGCCCTCTGACAGGTCGCCCAGGTCCTCGGCGATCTGGTCCTGCTCTCCGGCCATTTGCTGCATCTGTTCCTGCATGGCCTCCTGTCCCAGCTGCATCGGGGACAGGGAGGCGGCATCGTTCATCAGCTCGCCCTGTTGCTGGGCGAGCTGCTGGAGTTGCTGCATCATCTGCTGGGAGGCGGACGCCTGCCCCTGGCTCTGGCCCTGTTCGCCGGAGGCCATGGCCAACATGGCCACCTCGTTCAGCGCCCGGACCACCCCCTCGGCTTCACTCATGGGCGATGGCGCCCGACCTCGGCGCCCCTCCATCGCTTCGATGGTGCCCTCCAGGCTCTCCATGGCCTGACCCACCGCAGCCAGCAGGTCACGGCTCCCGGGAGCCGCCATCTGGGTGCCCTCCGCGTAGTTCTCGGCCAGGTTCCGGATTCCCTGGGCCAGGGCCGCCTCATCTCCCCGCATGTCGGCCAGCTCACCGGGACTTTTGCCCCTCATCTCATCCCTGAGCTCCGTTTGTCGGCGAGCCAGAGACAGGGCATCATTGGCCGTTGCGCCCAAGGCGCGCTGAAGCGCCTCGGCCATCTGTTGCTGCATCTGCTGCTGGGCCTGGCTGAGCTCCTGGGCGACCTCGGATAGATCTCCCGCGGCCTCCTGGGCCTCGCTGGCCGCATTCTGCTGATCTCCCTGCTGGGCCATCTGGGCCGCCTGCTGCATCTGGCTTCTGGCCTGACTCAGTTGATGCCGCGCCTCCTGCACTCCGGCCCCGGCGCTCTGTTCTCCAGCCTGGTCCAGGCGCTGCTGCAGCGTCTCCAGCTGCTGCTGTAGATCCTCTGCCCGAGCCTCGAGCGCGGCCTGCTGGTCCGCCCGGCGCTCCGGGTCTCCCTGGGCCATGGCTTCGCCGAGAAGCTCCTGGTCCTCGGCCAGATCCCGGGCTTCCTGCCCCGTTGCCCGGAAGTCCTGCTCGATGGCCGCCTGTCTGAATTGCTCGATGGAGTCCTCGAGTCGCTGGCGCAGGGCCTCTTGATCCTCTGCCATCTGGGCGAGGAGCTCCTCCATTTCCCGTCCGTCCATCCCGTCGAGGCGGTCCTGGGCCTCCTGGGCCTCCTCGGCACCGCCGTCGGGATCCATATCCCCAAGAAGGTCCTGCAACTCCTCCAGCTTGCTGCGAAGCTCGGGGTCCGCCAGGCCGGCGTCGCTCAACGCATCCCTGAGCTGGTCCAGCTCCCGCTGAAGTGAATCAACGGCTTCGAGAAGCTGAGACTGCTGCTGGAGGGCCTGTCGGATTTCCTCCCGCTCCTCGAACTCCGCCGAGTCGCCGGGACGGCCGCCCTGGTTCCCTTCCCGGGCTTGCTCCCCCTGACGCTGCAGGTCCCGGGCCTCCTCTGCGGCACGGGCCGCCTCGTCGGCGAGGGATTCCACCCGGTCGGCGGCCCGGTCGAGCTCTTCCTGGGCTGCCCGCTCCAGCTCCCGAGTCTGGGGCACCCGGAGGACGTACTCGGCGGTACGGCCAACCTGCCCCGAGGGGTGATTGTCGACGGCCTGGGCGTAGTAGCGGATCGTATCACCGGGCGTGACACCCCACTGGGACACGTCGAGAATGGGCCGCGCCACGGCTGCCTGCGTCCCCCCGAGGTCGATCCGAAGAGTCTGAGGCTCGCTGGACTCACCGAACACCGACACCCGGCGGGCCACGACCTCCACCCTGTCCAGTCCGTAGTCGTCTGACGTGTTCAGCACCAGGGCCTGGCGAAGATCGACGGGGAACAGGGTGTCGGGCCCCGGCGCGACGATGGCGATCGCAGGGACCCCGTCAGGGAGGATCTCGATCTCCAGGGGCTGAGGCAGGACCGCGGCCTCGGACCCTCCAAGATCGGTGAAGACCCACCGGTACCGCCCCGACCGCCTGGGGAGCCAGCCCGCGGCAAAGCGATCGTCCGTCAGCTCCAGGGCCACTTCCGTCTCCCCCGACTCGTCCCGGATCTCTCCCGAGCCGATGCCCCGGCTTCCCTGACCCTGGAGCCGAAGGTGGCTTCCGGCCGGCAGGAGCAGGGCCGGTACTTCGTTCCGGAATTCCTCGGACCCGAGGCCGGTGTACGGCGGATAGGTCACGGTCACGGAGAAGGTGGAAACGAAGAGGGGATCCACAGGGGTCAGCGTGTGGACCGCCGACCGGCCTCCATCAGGCGCCTGAACCCAGTACCGTACTTCGGCCGTCACCGGCGGTAGAGCCCCGGACCCCGCACCGTCGACGAGGGGAATGGTGGTGGACTGGACGACCTGACCCGTCATCTCCCAATGGAGGGACACCTGCTCCCGAAGCGGGGCCTGTACCTCCACCTCCACCACCTCGCCCCGGGGAACCTCGGTGGTGCCCGGCACGACGGTCACCGGCGGCATCCGCGGCTCCGACATCACCGACATCGGATGCAGGAGTCCACGCCAGGCCGTCAGGGCCCGCTCGGGGGCGATGAGCAGGGTGAGGGCGACGAGGGGCACGCCTGCGAACAGGGTCCGCGTGCCCCTTCGGATCATCTGCCCGACACGGTCCCCCAGCGACCCCGCCAACTGCGCAGAGCTGCTCCCCAGCTTGGCGCCGACCCGGGAGATGGCCTCTTTCCGAAGCAGATCCGAGGTCCCCGGCGGCAGGGCCCTGGAGAGCTCAAGCGATCCCTGAACTGAACCTTCCAACTGCTTGGTCGCCATATCCATATGGCGCGCTACCGAAGCCTCGCCCCCCCATTGGCGAGCCAGGCGCAGCCACCACATCGCCGACCCGATGGCCGCCACGAGGAGGGCCGAGGTCAGGAACATCGGCACGGGGCTCCCTGGATTCCAGCCGGTGGCCGTGGCGAGCCAGGGCGCCAGGGCCAGCACCACGAGCGCAATCCCCGTCGCCCGGAGCGCCACCACCAGTCCGAGACGACGGCTCAGATACTGACGCACCCCCTCGACGGCATCGACGATTCGACGCCCTTCATCGCTCATGATTGTCCAGGCCGAGAGATCAAGACGCCCAAGCTCCCTGTGTCAGCGCGTACACGAAAACGTTCACACCCATCCGGAGGGCAGCCTCCCGGACCTCGTCAGGGTCCTCATGGACGTCCGGATCCTCCCAGCCGTCCCCCAGATCGGTCTCGAACGTGTACAACACCACCAATCTTCCTTGATCAAAGACCCCGAAGGCCTGCGGAGCGTTGCCGTCGTGCTCGTGGATCTTCGGCAGGCCCTCCTCGAAAGCATACGGGGCAACGAACAACGGGTGGTCGAGGGGGATCTCGACCAGGGACCGGTCGGGGAAGATCAAGGACATCTCCCTGCGGAAGGATTCGTCCATGCCGTAGTTATCATCGGCATGAAGGAAGCCGCCCCCGAGAAGGTACGCCCGTAGTGCCCGCCGCTCCTCCGGCGTAAAACGAACGTTGCCGTGGCCGGTCATGTAGAGGTACGGGTAGTCCCTCAGAGCCGGGTCCAGGGGCCGCACCGCCACGTCCCGGCGCGCAGTCTCGATGCCGGTCCGCTCCCGGACCGCGGCCAGAAGGTTGGGGAGGGAGGATGGGTTGGCGTACCAGTCCCCGCCCCCGTCGTACTGCAGCCGGGCGATGGTCACCGGGCCATTCCCCTGGGCCTGAAGGGGCGTAGCGACGGCCAGGGCAGCCAGGGCGAGCCATAGTCGAACACAAGAGCCGGCCCTCCCATCCGAGGACGTGGAGCCGTCCCTCATCCCTCCTCCCGGTGGACCGATTCAGCGCCAGGGAGGCTCCGGATCCGAGCGCTCACTCTCTGCACCACGTCATAGGCCATCCCTCGCTTCACACCCCCTTCGCGGGCGACCTGCCGGGCCGCCGCCGTGGGAGCCAGGCCCTGGGCCAGGGCCGCTCCCGCCAAGGCCTCCAAAGCCGCTTCTCCCAAACCGGCCGGCCTCTCCGGACGCCCTTCGAGGATCACGGTCACCTCGCCACGGGGTGGGCGGTCCTTGAACACCCGCATCACCTCGGACACCGTTCCACGGACGACCTCTTCGTGGAGCTTGGTCAACTCCCTACACACGGCGATACGCCGTTCGTTCCCTACTCGGTCCTCGAGATCGGAGAGGAGGATGCCCAGCCGGGTGGGAGACTCGAAGATCACGGCTGTTTCGGGGGATGATTCGATGCGGTCCAGCACCTTCGCCCTTTTTCCGGCGGCCCGGGGAAGAAATCCATGAAAAGTGAAGCTGGAACAAGGTAGTCCAGAGGCGACGAGTCCCGCGAGTATGGCGCTGGGTCCGGGGACGGGCACCACGGAGTGGCCGGCCTCGATCGCACCGACCACGGCCCGTTCCCCCGGGTCGGAGAGGAGAGGCGTTCCGGCGTCGCTCACCATGGCCACGTCCAGGCCCTCGTCCAGCCACTCCAGGAGCTGGGCCGTCCGCTTGGCTTCGTTATGGGCGTGGAGCGACACGGGCCGCTCCTGGATGCCCAGGTGTGACAGCAGCGTCCGGGCACGCCGCGTATCCTCCGCGACGATACGGTCGGCGGCGGCGAGGACGGCGGCCCCCCTCTCGGTGACGTCGGCCAGGTTCCCGATGGGGGTACTGACGATGAACAAGGTGCCCATCACTCAAAGATACGGCCATCGGCCGCGGTGCGGGCACCAGGACGGCCGAGGGGGGCGCCCCGACATTCCGGGACGCCCCCCCTTCTTCGAGCGCGCCCCCACGTCAAAGGGGGCATCGCCGCGACCCCGTCTACAGGTGCTGCTCGATCTTCTGCTGCAGGTGCGCCTTGGGGACGGCGCCCACGACCGTATCCACGTGCTCTCCGTTCTTGAAGAACAGGATGCTCGGGATCGACCGGACGCCGAACCGCATGGTGGTGGCCTGATTGGAATCCACGTCGATCTTCCCCACCCGGACCTTCTCGCTGAACTCGTCCGCGAGCTCCGCGACCACCGGGGCCACGAACCGGCAGGGCGTGCACCATTCGGCCCAGAAGTCGATCATGGACAGGCCTTCGTGGCCTTCGATGTCGTCCGCAAAGCTCGCGTCCGTCACCGTCACGATGTTCGTGCTCTCCGCCATCTTTCGTATTCTCCTCGGAGCTTCTGGCCGACGACGCCGGCCAGGCCCACTTTTCGATTCATCCGCGGGCGACTCGCGGTCGCTCCGCACTCAGGTCCGGCTTGTAAGGTAAAGATGCCGGCCCCAGACCAGAACACAGGCCGAGCATGAAACTGGAATTCGACCACGTCGCCGTAGCCGTTCCGTCGCTCGACGGATTCCGGACGGCCCTCGAACGCATTACGGGGCTCGAGGGTTCCCCTCCTGAGCGGGTGGCGTCCCAGGGGGTCGACGTCTGCTTCGTCGGTCCGGTGGAGATCATGGAATCCCACGGCCCCGACACGCCCGTCGGACGATTTCTGACGCGGCGAGGTCCCGGCCTGCACCACATCGCCTATCGGGTCGAGAGCGTGCCCGACACGATGGAAGAGCTGAGGGGAGAGGGCTTCGAGTTCACCCAGGCTGAGCCCGCCGTGGGCCGGGGAGGACACCGCGTGGCGTTTCTCCACCCGGCCTCGACGGGGGGCGTGTTGATCGAGTTCCTGGACGGCGGGGAGACCCCCGGCGTCGATCCGGACCCCGACAGGCCGTAGGGGAGCTCTCCACGGCCCCGGGGCCCTTGGGAGACCCACCAGACGGCTGTAGCCCGGCCCTAGCTCGTCAGGCGCTGGAGGGCGATTTCCTGAATCAGCCAGTTCCCCCGGCCGGCCTGGACGACCACGAAGGGCACGCTGTCGACGCGCCTGGACCCCAGGTCCAGATCAACCGTCACCTGGGTGGTGGGGCTCTTCCGTCCCGCGACACGCTCTTCACCGCCAATGCGGTAGTCCTGATGGCGGATGATCCGGGCGATGGCGTCCATGCGGAGCTCCACCGCCTGCCGGGATTGACACCGGTCTCCCAGGCCCACCCATGAACCCATCCGCTTGAAGGCACACCCGAAGGTGCTACCCGTGTCGCCGATGGGGCCTTCGGCGGTACCGAAGAGGCGCATCATGGCGTCAAGATCGCGGGTGTTTGCGGCATTCAGGAACCGCTCGACGGAAAGCGTCGGGCCCAGGTCCATCTGGCCGGCACCCCCGCCACCGCCGCCGCCGGTCGTCGTCACACACGCGGAGCCCATCACCGCCAAAACGGCGGCCAGGGCCAACGCGCCCACTCGATTCGCTTGCTTCGCCCGCATCAAAACCATTCCTCGTTCAAGTCATGGTCACGCGGCCGCCCCTTGGGGAGACCAGGTAAACAGAAGTTTCGGCTCGTCGGCCGACAACTCCAACCGCACCTTGGCGGATTCGGGGACCTGGCCTTCGAGAAGAAGCATCGCCAACGGATCCTGCACGAGGCGCTGGACGGCCCGCTTGAGGGGGCGTGCCCCGAAGGCCGGCTCGTACCCTTCCCGTGCAATGAAGGCTTTGGCCTCGTCCGAGACCTCGATTTCCACGTCCCGGTCCCGGGCAAGGGCGGCGACCCGCTCGAGCTGGATGTCCAGGATTCGGAGCAGTTCCGCCTCGTCCAGTGGCCGGAACACGATCGTCTCGTCGATCCGGTTGAGGAACTCCGGCCGGAAGTGCTCCTTGACCAGCCTTTCGACCGAGGCCTCGACGTCGGACCAGTCGCCCTGTCCCGACCGGGCCAGGATCTCCGGGCTCCCGATGTTGGAGGTCATGATGATGACCGTGTTGCGGAAGTCCACCGTGCGTCCCTGGGAGTCCGTCAGCCGCCCGTCGTCGAGGATCTGCAGGAATGTGTTGAACACCTCCGGGTGCGCCTTTTCGATCTCATCGAACAGAACGACGGCATGGGGTCGCCGCCGCACCGCTTCGGTGAGCTGCCCGCCTTCTTCGAACCCCACGTAGCCGGGGGGCGCCCCGATGAGGCGGGCCACGGCGTGGCGCTCCATGTACTCGGACATGTCGATGCGGACCATGGCCCGCTCATCGTCGAAGAGGAACTCGGCCAGGGCCCTTGCCGTTTCGGTCTTCCCCACACCGGTGGGTCCGAGGAACAGGAACGAGCCCACGGGCCGGTCCGGGTCCTGGAGGCCGGCTCGGGCCCGGCGAACGGCATTCGAAACCGCCGCCAGGGCTCGATCCTGGCCGATCACCCTGCGCCCGAGCAGCGATTCCAGCTTGGTGAGCCGTGCCCGCTCCGATTCCATCAGCGCCGAGACGGGAATGCCGGCGATCAAGAGCTGGAGCACCGTCGAGAGCAGCAGGAAGATCACGAACGCGACGAAGATCACGCCGAGGGCGCGCATCAGGTGTCCGATCAGGAGCTGGCGACTGCGCCCGAGCGCCGCGGGACCGGCGAGGCCCTCGAGCATCACGATCTGCGTCGCGAACAT
>JAHEKK010000131.1 GCA_024638395.1 Gemmatimonadota bacterium
GCGACGTCTCGAGGATTCCCTGATCCACAAGGGGGACACGTCCGACGGCCTCATCCAAAGACGCTCGGCCCGTCAGGTAGTCGTATACGGCCTGGGCGTAGTTGAATTCGCTCTGCCTCAGCGCCACCTCGGCGTCCGTCAACTCGAGTTGAGTCCCCAGGCCTTCCCGGTACTGAGCGCTGGCGATCTCGTATCCCCGCATGGCCTGTGTGACGGCCAGGCGCTGACCCCCGGCCCGAGCAAGGGCCTCTTCCACCTGATCGACCAGGTTGCGGACCTGGACAGCCGCCTGATCCCGGACGATGCGCGTGTCCGTCTCCGCCTGTCGCAGGGCGGCTTGCCTCTGATCCACCCGGGCATCGCGCTGAAAGCCGGTGAACAGGGGAACGTTGACCCGCACCCCCACCTGCTTGGTGGAACCCCGCTGCCGGCCGGACCCGAAGAAATCGGGGGAGCCGTTTTGCTGGGCCGCGAGTCCGTACGTTCCGAAGGCGGTCACCTCCGGGAGGTACTCGGCCTGCTCGACCCTCAACTCCGCCATCCGAAGGTCTTCGGTGAGTTCGAGCTGTCTCAGGTCGGAGCGCATAGCCGACGCCTCGGTCACCAGGGACTCGATCCCCGCCGCGTCGCTGATGTCGGCGCCCACGAAGGCCAGAATGTCCTGATTGGCCGGCGAGTTCTTATCCGGCTGCTCCAGATCCAACTCCGCCAGGTTCCCGGCCACCGTCAACTCCGCGTCGGGATCCAGGTCAAGTTCGACGGCCAGCGTCCGGCGGGCCGCGATCTGGCGATTTCGGGCCCGGCGGAGATTCGGTTCGAGATTCGCCAACTCCACTTCCAGGCGCAGAACGTCGTAGTCCTGGGCGAGCCCCGCTTTGTTCATCGCCCGGGTCTCTTCGAGTGACCGGCGCACCCGTGCCACCGAATTCTCCGTCAGCCGGACCTCTTCCTGTGCCAGCAGCAAGTCGAAGAACCCCACCCGGACCCGCGTGACCACCTGCTGGCTCTGCCCCCTGAGGGACTCCGTCTGGAGACTCCGAAACCGACTTGCGGCGCCGACACCTACGAAGACCCCCGCCCGAAACAATGGCTGCTCGGCCTGGATCTGCAGGTTCCACAGGTTGTCCGCACCGAACTGGATGGGAATGAACTCCCCTTCGGGCGCATTCGGATCGAAGATCTGCGCGGGCAGGAAGCTCACCTGAGGGGCCACGTTCCGTGTGAAGGAGCCGGAGAAGTCCACCCGGGGATAAACGTTGCTCCATGCCTCCGAGACCTGCTCCCCGGCCAGATTCAACTGATGCCGGGAATTCAGGATGTCCCGATTTCGCTCCAGGGCCAGCTCGGCGGTCCGGCTGAGGGTCAGGGAAGCGCCCGGATCCACGGTTCTTTCACGCGACTGGGCCGTCCCCTCCCCCACGAAGAACAGGGCCAGAAGCCCCGCGGTCACCGCGGTACGGAACCCATGCCCCCGCCGGCCACGACTCCCGCCCCGGTGTCCGGCCCCAGGGGCGTCCGCCCCCCGATTTCCACTATGCACCGTCAGACTCCTGAGGCCGCCAACTCGAGGCCCCTTTTTCGTTTCGGTTTTCTGGGCGACGGAGTGTCGACCCCCCTGTGGGCGCCGGTGACCAGGGGTTCCGTGTCGCTACCCCCACTCGATAGACGGAAGACTCCGCCTGCCGGCTCCCACCGATGGTGGCTATTTCCTTTACAACCATCGGCATCCCCACCCCCGCTCCTGACTACGCACCCGTACCTCGAAGGTTTCGTTTACGGCGTTAACGCCGCCGACTCCACGTCGACATTCTGTAATCCGGCCCACGCGTCATCGAAGCGGGTCGTCCCCAGCCCGACCATCATCCGCCAGAACGAAGCGTCGAATTCGCGGCGGAACGCTTCCTCTGGAATGGGAAGAACCCCCCGTAGGTAGAGGCTGAGAAGACCGTGGGCGTGGGCCCACATCGTGGTCCCGATCTCGTCCGGACTCCCCGGCTTCAGGTACCCGTCCTGGATGCATTCCCGCACCCGGTCGTTCCAGAATCGTCCGATGGCGCATCCCCGCTGAGCCACCTCTTCCGGGATCTCCTGCATCCCGAGAAATGAGGGCCCGGCATACATCGTCAAGTACAGCCGGGGATGGTCCAGCGCGAAGGACAGATAGGCTTCACCGGCAAGGCGGAACCTGACCAGTGCGGTCGGTCCCTCGAGGGCCCGGTGGAGATAACCGGCGAGGCGGCCGTACGCCTCCGAAACGACTCCGACCATTACTTCCTCTTTCGAGGCGAAGTGCCGGTAGAGCGCGGGCGCCGTCACCCCCAGATCCCGGGCGAGTCCCCGCATGGAGACCCCGGCTACCCCTCCTTCGACATAGCACCGACAGGCGGAATCGAGAATGTCTTCTCTTCGAATCGTCATGGTTAACAACGTTAACCTCAACCGCTGGCAGGGCAAGGGAGCCCCGCAGATCAGCCCCCCGCCGGCGGCACCACCTCGGCGCGAAGGACCCGGTCCCCCCGGAGCAGGCGGTCGACGACCTCCATACCCTCCACCACCCAACCGAACGAGGTGTAGCGGTCCTCGAGATGGGGGGCCGGCCCGTGCATGAGGAAGAACTGTGATCCTTCCGTGTCCCGACCTGCGCTGGCCATACCGATCACACCCCGATCGAACGGGATCCGTGTCAACTCGGTGCGAATCGAGAAACCGGGCCCACCCGTGCCGTCCAGGCGACCCACGTCGCCTCCCTGAACGACAAAGCCAGGGACGACCCTGTGGAACGGAACGCCGTCATGGGCGCCCGCTTCCGCCAACGCAAGAAAGGTCTGAACGGTGAGGGGCGCCTCCTCGTGGGCAAGCACCACCCGCACCAACCCCTGGGTCGTTTCCAGGACCACGGACGGGCGGCCATCGGGGAAGGCCTCCCAGTCCAGGTTCAGCTCCGGACGTCCGTCGGCGACTCTCGGCGCAGCCGGGACGGGCCGCAGGGTGAGGGACTCGATGGCCTCCCGTGCCGCGACACGCACCTGACTCTGGGGGTGGTCCAGATACCGCTGAAGGAGGGAGACCCATGTGGTATCCCGCGTCTGGGCCAGGGCCGTCACGATGGCGGCAGCCGCCGGCGCGTCGGCGGGGTCGGAAGGGTCCCTCGCCAGGAGGGCCGACTCCAGGATCGGGGCCGATCCGCCCTCGAGGAGCACCGGGTCGGTGAGCCCTCGGGCGGCGGTGCCCACGATGGTGGGATGGGAGCGACCCAGCCCGTCCCGGAACGCGTCGTCGAACCGGGCCAGCAGCGCTGCGTCGTCTCGGTAGGATCCGAAATGAGCCGCCAATCCCCGGTATGCGGCGGCAGCCACCGGGTCGGCTTCGCTCTTCGCCTCCGCCAGTAGGCGATCGAGATGCTCGGGACCTGGAACCCGACTGAGAGATTCTACCGCCGCCGCCCTGGCCAGGACGTTGTCTGCCGGCATGGCGTCGAGCCAGGAGACGATTCGCTCCCCTTCCCCCAGGGGCGCAAGCCCGGACCACAGAAGGGCCGCTGGCTGCCACTGCTCCGAATTGGCCTCCAGCCAGGCGACCACCCTCTCCTGGACGGCCTGTAGCGCCGGCCGGCTTCGTCCCAGCTCTCCAGCCGCCGCTTCGACGACATGGGGAGACGGATCTTCCAGCGCGGCCAGGGCCGCGTCTCGCGCGGCCCGGTCTCCGAGGCGGTCCCTGAGCGCAGCAACGGCCGCCGACCGGGTTCTCCAGTCACCGGACGCCCTGGTCCAGTGCACGAACGCCGGGGTGTCCTCCGTATCCCCGAGGGCGGCCAGGCCAGGGAGTAGAAAACGGACGGCAGCTTCTCCGTCCTCCATCGCCGTCAGAGCCTCCCGAACCCGGGGCGCCTGGGTTCTCCAGTCTTCGGCCTCCGGCGCCCGTGAGAAGAAGTATGCCGCACCGGTGCGAACGTCAGGATCCGGATGGGCCAACCTCTCCACGAGCCAATCAAGGCTCTCTTCCGAGAGAACGCCGCGGATGCCCATCCGCGACACGGCCTGGGCGGCGGTCGCGAGCTCTTCACCTGCCCACTCCACTGCGAGCAGGCGCCCCAACTGGCCCTCCCCCGCGGCGAAGCCCAGACTCTCGATCATTTCCATCCGGGCGGCACCCGGAGGCGTGGACTCGAGGGCGCCGAGGAGGGCTTCCGCCCCATGGTCGCCGGCGGTGCGTCCCAGGGCGAATGCCGCGGCGGCGGCCACGCCCTCCCGGGGATCGTTCAGTCGAACTGCAATGGCCGGCTCGGCGTTGCGATCCTGAATCGACGCGAGGGCAAAGGCGGCCCGCTTCACGACTTCGCCTTCTTCGCTCCTCAGAGCTTCCACCAGGGGCTGGGGATCGCGTCGGATCTGGGCCTCGACCAGGCTCCTGACGGCGGCGGAGCCCTTCGGGTTGGCCAAGATGGGCGCCATGACCTCCGCCCCCTCTCCAGGAGGCACGTCCACCACTTCGGGGAGGTCCGGTCCGCAGGAGAGAACCGACACGACGACCGCTGCCGACAGGACACACAACGCAGGCTTTGGGCCTACGCGGGCAGAGCCGGCCTCACGGGGCCATCTCCTGGACCCCTGGGCGATCGCGACGTGATTCCAGGCCATCCGGGTTCCTCTTCGCTGTGGGTTCCGGTTCATCTGCACGCGCGACGGCGCCCTCGGACCGGCGCCGTTCAAAGCATCGCGCCACCTCCGTGGCGTTTCCAGGGCGCCCCGCCGGTATCAGCTTCCTCCA
Source organism: Gemmatimonadota bacterium (assembly GCA_024638395.1). Classification (GTDB taxonomy): domain Bacteria; phylum Gemmatimonadota; class Gemmatimonadetes; order Longimicrobiales; family Gaopeijiaceae; genus JAHEKK01. The sequence goes on from JAHEKK010000131.1 coordinate 4,768, forward strand.
TGATCGATCTCTACCCCTTCTCCGCCCCTACACTGTTGGCCGGCCCCCACGTTCAGACGCTGCTGGGGAAAACCCTCCGACCTCGCCCTCCCATCCCCCTGGTGTCTCACCGGCTGGAATTGGAGGACGGCGACTTCCTTGACCTGGCGCTGTCGCCTCTGTGCCGTCGGTCCACCCGCCCCATCGTCCTCGTCCTCCATGGTCTCGAGGGCTCGGCTCGTCGGCGGTACATGCTCCTGACCTACGCGGCCCTGCTGCGTCACGGACTCGCGCCGATCGGCCTCAACTTCCGCGGGTGCAGCGGGGTCCCGAACCGTGTTCCCCGTGCGTATCACTCGGGTGACACCGAGGATCTGGGCCGGGTCACGAAGTGGTTGTCCACCCGGTTTCCGGGGCGCCCGCTGGGGCTCGTAGGGTTTTCCCTGGGGGGCAACGTGATCTTGAAATACCTCGGCGAGCGGGCACCCAAGGACACCGGAGTTCAGGCCGCGGCGGCCATTTCCGTCCCCTTCGACCTGGCCGCGGGGTCGTCGGAACTGGAGAAGGGCGGCCCCTACTGGGTCTACCGCCGGTATTTCCTCCGTTCCCTTCAGAAAAAGGCCGTCGCCAAATCGGAGCTGGTCGGTAGCCGGGTCGACCTGGCCCGTGCACTGGCCGCCCGTACGCTTCGAGAATTCGACGACGCTCTCACCGCTCCCCTCCACGGCTTCGAGAGCGCCGACGAGTACTACCGGCTTTCGTCTTCGGGCCAATATGTCCCCCAGGTCCGAACGCCCACGCTGGTGGTCCACGCCATGGATGATCCGTTCCTCCCGGAACAGTGGGTCCCGGTCGGTGACCTGGAAACGAACCCGTGGATCACCCCCATCCTGACCCGCCATGGCGGACACGTCGGCTTCGTTTCGGAGAGGTCAGGCGCCCAGCGTTTTTGGGCCGAGGAGCAGGCCGCGGGCTTCCTCGCAAGCCAACTACTCGCCCCGTCGCAGAGGGTCCTCGGGATTGACGTGTCCCCAACGACTGGATAGGCTGGTCCGGCGACGAGCCATAGGGCACGATTTCGTCCCCGCGGTACGCCGTGCTCGAGTGGCCACCCGCAGACGGCGGATGGCCGGACCAAGACAGTTCTAATGAGGAGAGAAGGATGCGGACCACCGGAACCGTGAAGTGGTTCAACGACGCCAAGGGCTTCGGGTTCATCAGCCCGGAAGCTGGCGAGCGTGACTGTTTCGTCCACTACTCGGCCATTGAAGGAGATGGCTTCCGCAGCCTGGCCGAGGGCGACCGGGTCGAGTTCGATCTCGTTGACGGCCCGAAGGGACCGGCGGCAGAGAACGTCATCCGCATGGGGGAGGTGTCCTGACGCCTCCCCAGAGGCTCCAATGACCTGCGAGGTCGTCGGCCAAGCCGGCGACCTCGCTTTCATTCTACCCGCGAACCATGCCCCCGACTCGGTCGGACGGCCGGCCTGTCAACGGCCGAAGAAGGCGGGGCCATGCCAGCGGTCCCGGGCCGGCCCCTCCCACCGGCCGCCCCGCAGCTCTCCCAGTCGGGTGATCGAATTGTCGAACACGACCACGTCGGGCGTCACCCGGCCCTCCTCCGCCATCTTCCGGAACTCCCCGCGCGTCGTCCGCTTCACCTCGCCGTCCTCCCGGTACCAGATGGCCTCGTTTCCCAGAAACCGGACAGAAAGAACGGACTCGAGGTCCTTCAGCGTCCGCACGAGGGCATCGATGGAACATCCCGACGGCGGCGCCAGGGACTCGTCCACGCCAACGATCAGGAACCGGTCGTGGAACCAGCCACGGGCCCCGGAAAGGGGGACTCCGTGGGCTGCCCAGTCCGCGAGGAACCCGTCGACGGCACCCAGAACCTGATTGTATTCGGCATCCGCCAGAGGGCGTTCCGCTGAGAAGACCCAGATCCGTGCGTCGTCGGGTAGCTGATCGAGATCGGTCACCCTCATGTGCCCTCCACTGGCAGTACGGGGGCGTTCTTGTCGAGAAGAATGGCGACCCAGCGGAGGTCTCGTGTGTTCTCCAGCATGATCTTCACGACCATCGTGAGTGGTACGGAGAGCAGGGCGCCCACCGGCCCCCACAGCCAACCCCAGAACACGAGAGAAAGGATCACCACCAGCGTCGAGAGGCCCAGCCGGCGACCCATGAGCGTCGGCTCCAGCCAATTGCCGAAGACCACGTTCACGGCCGCGTAGCCGATCGCCACGATGAGGGCGTGCTGGATATCGTACTGAATGAGCGCCAGGGCCATGGCCGGAACCGACGCCAGCACGGATCCGATGGTGGGCACATAATTCAGGATGAACGCGATCAGACCCAGGAGCACGGGAGACTCGACCCCCAGGGCCCAGGTCCAGATACCCAGCAGGACGCCCGTCGCCAGACTCACGACGGTCTTGATCCCCAGGTATCCCTGGACCTCGCGGATGATCTTCTCCAGGCGTGCGTCCGAGGCTGCACGGTCCCCCACGATGGCCCGGAGCTTCTCCGGGAATACCGCCGCCTCGCCCAGGGCGAAGATGAGGATCAAGAATACGAGGAAGGTGTTGGAGAGGAAGGCCAGCGCACGCTGGAAGGTGCCCCCGGCCAGGTCGAGGACCGTCTCCATGTTGATGAGCGTCTCGAGGTTCGGCCTGGCCTGGGCGACCAGCGGCCAGCGACCCTCGATGGTCTGCATCCAACCGCTCACCCTCACGCTGAGGAGGCTGACGTAACGGGGTAAGCGATCCTGGAGCTGCGTGACCTGCTGGCTGGTGACGAGGATCAGGAGGACGAACACCAGCGCCACGGCGGACACGGTGACGAAGATGGCCAGCTGGGCCGGAACCCGCTTGGACCGGAGCCAGAACATGATCGGCAGGCTGATGACGGCGAGAAACGCCGCCACCGCGAACGGCATCATGAAGGGCTGGGTCAACTGCAGCCCATGGATCAGAATGACGCCCAGGGCCAGCGTGAACAGGAACCTGGCTCCGGGGGTCTGATCGAGTTGGTCGAAGACCATCAGGAATGGGCTGGAGAATTCCGAGAGGCAGGTTGTAGTCTATGGAGAAGCCACCATCCGGCAAAG
>JAHEKK010000132.1 GCA_024638395.1 Gemmatimonadota bacterium
AGGCTCTCTACAAGCTCCTCGAGAACCGGCTCAAGGACCAGGCCAAGAAGGACCAGGAGCGCCTACGCATGGGCGACAGTCTCCCGGTCACAGTCAACAAGGTCGTCAAGGTCTTCGTCGCCATGAAGCGCAAGCTTCAGGTCGGCGACAAGATGGCCGGTCGCCACGGGAACAAGGGCATCATCGCCCGGATCGTGCCGGAAGAGGACATGCCTTTCCTGCCGGACGGTTCTCCCGTGGACATTGTCCTCAACCCTCTGGGCGTACCTTCCCGGATGAACGTGGGGCAGATCCTCGAGACCCATATGGGTTGGGCTGCCTCTATTCTCGATTTCGAGGCCAAGACACCGGTCTTCCAAGGGGCCACCGAAGACGAGATCGCGGTCCTCATCAAGATGGCGGGCCTGCGCTGGGCCACCGAGGCTCTGGGGTCCGGCGTCGCCTGGCCTCTGGGTCCGAAGCAATACAACGCGCTGCTGCGGGCAGCCCACATGCATCCGGAGGCCGACCGTATCCGAATGACGGCTTCGGCCAATGGGAACGGCAACGGGGACGGGTCCCACGTGGCCGGGATCGGCAAGAGCCTGGACGAGTACACGGGCCTCAAGCTGGGCAAGGACGAGAAGGCGGTTCTCCAGAAGGTCCGGGACTTCGTCGTGGAGGCCGGGACGGCGGTGGCGACCAAGCGAGGTGAAAAGCTGGCCGACGTTTATCCGGCGGTCGCGTCCCTGAAGCGCAAGAAGAGTCTGAAGGACGGCCTGGAAGACGCACTCCAGGAGCTGCTCTCCTCAGCCGAGATCCTGGCCAACGGCAAGATCTGGCTCAGAGATGGACGCAGCGGGCGTCGGTTCGACTTCCCGATCACGGTGGGGGACATCTACATGTTGAAGCTCTCCCACCTGGTCGACGACAAGATCCACGCCCGGAGCATAGGACCCTATTCGCTGGTGACCCAGCAGCCGTTGGCCGGGAAAGCCCAGTTCGGCGGGCAGCGGTTCGGAGAGATGGAAGTGTGGGCACTTGAAGCCTACGGTGCCGCTCACACCCTCCAGGAGATCCTGACCGTGAAGTCCGACGATGTGCAGGGACGCTCGAAGGTCTACGAGGCCATCGTGAAGGGCGACAATCTGCCCAAGCCAGGGATCCCCGAGTCCTTCAACGTCCTGGTCAAGGAACTCCAGGCCCTTGGACTCGCCATCGAGCTCGGCGAGGAGGATTGAGCCCTGTGCAAATGAATGACGTGGCGCGGGAGAGAGGATTCCCGACTTCGGCGGCGTGGCCCGGGCGTCCGTTCCCGACGTCCCGTAACGCTTCTATATGCCCTTCAACCACCAGGGTGGTCGCGACATGATTGATTTTCCCCGTGCAAAAGAGAAGCGCTCGGCGGATTTCGACTACATCCAGATCAAGATTGCATCTCCCGAGGACATCCGTGATTGGTCCTTCGGCGAAGTCACCAAGCCGGAGACGATCAACTATCGGTCCTTCAAGCCCGAACCGATGGGCCTGTTCTGCCAGCGAACGTTCGGTCCCGTGAAGGACTGGGAGTGCGCCTGCGGGAAGTACAAGAGGATCCGTTTCCGCGGCATCGTCTGCGACCGGTGCGGGGTTGAGGTCACCCTGTCCAAGGTGCGGCGGGAGCGCATGGGTCACATCGAGCTGGCCGTGCCCGTCTGCCATATCTGGTTCTTCAAGACGCTTCCGAGCCAGCTCGGGTACCTGCTCGGGATGACACTGCGTGATCTCGAGAAGGTGATCTATTACGCAGCCTACGTGGTCACCCATCCCGGAAAGCAGGAGGTGGAGTTCCTCGACCTGCTGGATGAGGACGAGTACTACGACCTCCGGGTGAAGGCCAGGGAAGAAGGCGACGAGAAGTTCAAGGCCGAGATCGGCGCCGAGGGCGTGAGGACGCTTCTCAAGGCCCTGGATTCGCCGGAGGTGAAGGTCGGCGACCTCAACAAGGACGGGAAGGGACTCGACCGGCTCGCGGGTTGGCTCCGCCACGAGATCGCCACTGAGACGTCGCAGCACAGGAAGAAGAAGAAGCTGAAGCGCCTGAAGGTGGTCGACGCGCTTCGCAACTCGGGAGATACTCCGGACCGGCGCAACCGGCCCGAGTGGATGGTGCTCGACGTCATTCCCGTGATCCCGCCGGATCTCCGTCCACTCGTACCTCTCGACGGTGGCCGTTTCGCCACCTCGGACCTGAACGATCTGTATCGGCGGGTGATCAACCGGAACAACCGCCTCAAAAAGCTGATCGAGATGCGCGCTCCGGAGGTCATCCTCCGAAACGAGAAGCGCATGTTGCAGGAGGCCGTCGACGCTCTGTTCGACAATGGCCGCCGATCAAAGGCCATTCGCGGACGTGGCAAGCGGCCGCTCAAGTCTCTGTCCGACATGCTGAAGGGCAAGCAGGGTCGCTTCCGGCAGAACCTCCTCGGAAAGCGCGTGGACTACTCGGGCCGGTCCGTGATCGTGGTGGGGCCGGAGCTCAAGCTGCACCAGTGCGGCCTGCCCAAGGCCATGGCTGTCGAGCTCTTCAAGCCGTTCATCATCCACGAGTTGGAGAAGCGCGGTGAGGCCGAGACCGTAAAGCGGGCCAAGAAGATCGTGGAGAAGGACGATCCGAAGGTCTACGAAGTTCTCGAAGACATCATCCGCGATCACCCCGTGCTCCTGAACCGGGCGCCGACCCTCCACCGCCTTGGTATCCAGGCTTTCGAGCCGGTCCTGGTGGAGGGCAAGGCCATCCGCATCCATCCATTGGTTTGCGCGGCTTTCAACGCGGACTTCGACGGGGACCAGATGGCCGTCCACGTGCCCCTGTCGTTCGAGGCCCAGCTCGAGGCCCGGGTCTTGATGCTCGCCAGCAACAACATCTTGCTGCCCTCCAACGGGCGGCCTGTCGCGGCGCCGACGCAGGACATGGTCATCGGGTGTTACTACCTGACCAAGCCACCTCTGAAGGTTTCTGATCTCGAAACCCGGGCCGCCGACTCGAAGGTGCCGAAGAAAGCCCGTGAGGAAGCCAACGCCAAGTTGGAGGAGATCTTTGCCGGGGCTCCGAGATTCTCGACCTTCGGCGAAGCCGAAATGGCCGTGGCGGACGACTCCATCCACTTCCGGTCGCCCTGCTGGTTCTGGGTCCCGGCGGGACCCGCCGCAGAGGACTCCGACGTTGTGCGTCCTGCCCGCTGGGAGCGGACGACGGTTGGGCGGGTGCTGTTCAACTCCATCATCCCCGGCGACTTGGGATTCATCAACCAGACGTTCGGGAAGAGAGAGCTCGGCGACCTGGTCTTCGAGTGCTTCACCGGCGTCGGCCTCGCAGAAACGACGCAGTTCCTTGATCACTTGAAGGACTTCGGGTTCCGCTACGCTACGCACGGTGGTGTCTCCGTGGGCATCGACGATCTGGAAGTGCCCCCCGAGAAGACCGAGATCCTCGAGGAAGCCGACGAGCAGGTGGCCCGGTTCCAGAAGGCCTACGACTCGGGATACATCTCAAACGGGGAGCGGTACAACAAGATCATTGACACGTGGACCCATGCGAACAACGACGTGGCGGACGCCATGGTCCGCCATCTCGAGCGGTCCAGGGGTGGGTTCAACCCGGTGTACATGATGATGACGTCCGGCGCCCGGGGTAACCGGGACCAGATGCGTCAGCTTGCCGGGATGCGCGGTCTGATGGCGAAGCCCCAGAAGAAGCTCACGGGTGGCATCGGTGAGATCATCGAGAGCCCCATCAAGTCGAACTTCCGGGAAGGCCTCAGCGTGGTGGAGTATTTCATCTCCACCCACGGGGCCCGGAAGGGTCTGGCCGATACGGCCCTGAAGACGGCGGATGCGGGCTACCTGACCCGTCGTCTGGTCGACGTGGCCCAGGACATGACCGTAACGGGCGACGACTGCGGGACGATTCTGGGCCTGGACATGAGCGCCCTGAAGGAAGGCGAGGACATCATCGAGCCTCTCGCCGACCGGATCGTCGGAAACGTGGCTCTGGACGATGTCTACGATCCCATCGACGGGGAGCTGATCCTCGAGGCCAATCAGTTGATCGACGAGGAGTCGGCACAGGCGATCGAGGATGCCGGCATCCAGTCGGTTCGGATCCGTTCCGTGCTTACGTGCGAGACCAAGTGGGGCGTTTGCCGGATGTGCTACGGGCGGAATCTGGCCACCATGGGCAACGTGGACATTGGGGAAGCCGTGGGCATTCTCGCGGCGCAGTCCATCGGCGAGCCCGGCACCCAGCTGACGCTCCGTACCTTCCACATCGGTGGAACCGCGGCCCGGATCGCGGCCCAGACCCAGCGGAAGTCGAAGATCGCGGGTGTGGTGGCACTGGAGCGCGTATCGTCGGTGAAGACGCCCGACGACGACGAGATCGTGACCTCCCGAGAAGGTCAGATCATCATCAAGACCAAGGAGGGCCAGGTTCGCAGCCGATTGGCGGTCCCCTACGGCGCTACCATCGGCGTCAGCGAGGGCCAGCAGATCGCTGCCGGGGACATGCTCTTCGGTTGGGACCCGTACTCCGAGCCCATCGTGGCCGATAACGGGGGCGTGCTGAACTTCGTCGACATCGTCGATGAGCAGACGATGCGGGAGGAGTTGGACGAGTCCACGGGCCGCCGACAGATGACCATCATCGAGGACCGTGATAAGAAGCTTCATCCCACGATCCAGATTCGTGCGTCGAAGGCCAAGTCTGCCAAGGTCCTCAAGGAGTTCATCATTCCCGTCGGAGCCCAGCTGTTATGCTCCAACGGCGACAAGGTGCAACCCGGCGACACCATCGCCAAGATCAGCCGGGAAGTGTACAAGACCCGTGACATCACGGGGGGTCTGCCTCGGGTGGCCGAACTGTTCGAAGCCCGGCGGCCCAAGGACCCGGCGGTCATCACGGAGATCGACGGAGAGGTGTCGTTCGGAGACATCAAGCGCGGAAAGCGTGAGGTCTTCGTTACGCCGGAGGCTGGGGATCCCAGGACCTACGACGTACCTGTCGGCAAGCACATGCGCGTGCACCAGGGCGATCAGGTCCGTGCGGGCGACCGCATCTCCGAGGGACCCATCAACCCCCACGACATCCTGCGCATCAAAGGGCCCCGTGCCGTTCAGGAGTATCTGCTGAACGAGATCCAGGAGGTCTATCGCCTTCAAGGGGTGAAGATCAACGACAAGCACATCGCGGTGATCGTTCGCCAGATGCTCCAAAAGGTGCGCGTTGTGGATCCCGGCGAGACCCACCTCCTGGAAGGCGAGCACGTAGATCGCGTCGAGTTCCGCGAGGTCAATCAGACGGCTACGGTGGAGGAAAAGAAGCCGGCGCGAGCGGAGCCCCTGTTGCTGGGGATCACCAAGGCCAGCCTCACGACCGAGTCCTTCATCTCGGCGGCGTCGTTCCAGGAGACCACCCGTGTCCTGACGGATGCGGCGGTCCGCGGCGCCAAGGACGACCTGAACGGTCTGAAGGAGAACATCATCATCGGTCACCTGATCCCGGCGGGAACGGGTGTCCACCGGTGGAACGAGGTGGAGTTCATGGTCGAGCAGTCCTACTACGACGAGGAGATCCTTCCCCTCACGGCTCCCGACGAGATCCTCCCGGGTCTTGGCGAGAGCGTCGAGGAGGTCACCGCCGAGTAGGGCGCATCGGCGAGGCCATACGAGGGAGCGGGGAGGGGGGGCGAAACGGCTCTCCCTCCCCGTTTGTGTTCGAGAGGGCGGGTCTCGGGGGGTGCGGGCATTGCGGGCTCTTCCCCCTAGAAGGCGCCCCCGAGGTCGATGTGGAGCTGGAAGCGTCGCAGGGACTCCGCCGGGATCGATGAGATGGGCATGTTGTCGGCCAGGGCTCGTTGTACGGCGCCGGGACTACGGACATCGAGAGGCGACGGATTGATCTTGTATCCCAAAGCCACCCGCACGGGGCCGACTACAGTCGAGAACTCGACACCGGCCCCTGCCCCGAAGAAAAAGCGCTCCTCATCGTAGGGATCCTCGATGCCATATCGGTCGTCGGTCGTCCGGAGTCGTCCGCCGTCGAGGAAAACGAACGCCGAATGGCGGCGGGCAGTGCCCGGAAGGGGTACGGCGACCTCCGCCGAGAAGCCGAGCTTCGAGAAGCCGCCCACCGGGATGTAGCGGTCAGCGCGAAACGACAGGGAATCTTCGCGATCGACGATCCGGAAGTCCGGCGTTTTCAGGCCCAGCAGCCCGTCAGCCCACCCCCTCACATCCCCCGTACCGCCGGCCGTGAGCAAGGCATCGCGTAGCTCCAGAAACCGGATCAGCCCCGTGTCCGATCCACCGGGGATGCTCTTCCCAAAAGGCCAGACCCTCCCACCGAACAGCCGTACTCTGCCGAATACGTCCTCTCCGAGGGGATAGAATCCGTTCAAGCCGGCGGTGACCTTTGCGAATTGAACGTCGGACAGGACATTGGGTCCCGCGCCTTGCAGGCCGACGCGCGTAACGTACCCGCGCCGTGGACGGGCCCGGTCGTCCAGGCTGCCCCACGTGGCGGAAGCCGTCAGACGGCTTTCCCGCTTCACGGCCCCAACGGAGTCGTCCAGGATGGCCTGGAGGGCGAGGAAGTCCAGCCCGCCGTCCGTCAGGGTGCCGAAACGGTATTGGAAAACCTCTCTGGCCGCGATGCGATACTGGAGGGCCAGATTGTTGATTCCGCCGAGGTCGTATACCGCCGTCGCGTCGACGCCGTTTCGAATGGATTCGTCGATGGGGCCATCGCGATACTCGAAGAACGGCGTAAACAGACCGGACACGCGACGGCTTCCGAGGTAGGGCTGCCGGATCGTGGCGGAGACTCCGTAGCGCCTTTCGAAGGTTTCCTCGGCGGCCAGGAAGCCGGTTCGTCCCTCCGCAGAGAACGTGAGCACCCGGGCTCCGCCGAGGAAATTCCGGTGAGACCAACTCGCCTGGCTCGTGAGGCCGGAGGATGTGGCGTACCCCAGACGGCCGGAGATCAGGCGGGTGGGGCCTTCCTGAACCTGAACCCTGATGGGAACCGGGCCCGTCGAAGCGCTGTCGGCGAGTTGGGCGTCGGCCCAACGGATCATGTCGAGTCCGTACAGCTCACGCTCCCCCTCGGAAAGCGCACTGGCCGAGAACCAGTCGGCTTCTCTCATCGGAAACTCTCGGGCCAGGACAGGCGTCGAAATCTCCCGGTTGCCCTCCACGGTGATGGGACCGAAGCGGCGGCGCGATCCTGGCTCCACGACCAACAGAGTCGTGGCCCGGGCGGAGGCCGAGTCGACGACGATCTGCGACTCGACCGTAGGCGCCGGATACCCCCGGTCCCTGAGCCAGGTCTCCCCTCGTTCCCGGAGACTGCGTGCCTGGGCCGGTCCAATCCGCCTTGCCAGATTGTCTCGCCGCAGGCGGTCTTCGAAGCGGCTCCACTCGTCTCTCAACTCTGCGGGGAGCCCATCCGCGACGGCCCCACCATCCCGGGTCCGGGCCTCGAGGAGGTCAAGGAGGACCGGGCGGCCCTCCGCGATCAGGAACCGGACGTCCACGGTGTTGGCCGCGGTGTCCAGCTCGACTTCGTACCGCACGTTGGAGTCGAGGAACCCGGACTGGGCGTACAGCCGCCGAATGCGGACGAGGTCCTTCTGTAGCTCGACAGGGTTGAAGGGATGGTCGTCGGGTCCGGTGATCAGGGGGAGGAACGCGAGGCGCTGGCGAAGATCGGCAAGGCCCCCCCGATCGGTGAGACGAATGCGGGATCTGAGGAACTCCCGGGGGAACGACTGGCCGCTCGTGAAGTCGAAGTCCACGGAAGCGACCTGGGTCG
>JAHEKK010000133.1 GCA_024638395.1 Gemmatimonadota bacterium
ACCGGAAGCCGCGCAGGCCCTGGGCCTGGAGGAGGCAGTTGGCGAGCTCGATAGCGAGAGTCTGATCAAGGCCGTGCTCCGGGCGCCCGTGGAGCTGTTGTGGAACGGCGGAATCGGCACCTATGTGAAGAGCGGAAGGGAGAGTCACCAGGACGTGGGGGATGCGTCGAACGACCCCGTTCGCATCGATGTCGAAGAGCTTCGGGCCGCCGTGGTGGGTGAGGGGGGCAATCTCGGCCTCACGCAAGCCGCCCGTGTCGAGTATGCCCTTCGGGGTGGCCGGATCAATACCGATGCGCTCGACAATTCCGGCGGTGTCGACCTCTCGGACCGCGAGGTGAATCTCAAGATCCTCCTGGGCGAGGCCGTGAAGAGCGGCGCCGTGTCCAGGGACGAGCGAAACAAGCTCCTCGAGGAGCTCACCGACACCGTTGCCGGGCTCGTGATCCGGGACAATGAATCCCAGAGCCTGGCGATCTCCCTGGAGGAATACAGGGCGCGGAAGGGTGTCGAGAACTTCCGTGAGTTCATGGTCGACCTGACGCGGGCGGGGCTTCTGGACCGGGAGAGCGCCGGGTTGCCCGACTGGGAAGAGCTGAGCTCTCGCCTCGAAGCCAATCAATCTCTGACGCGACCCGAGCTGGCCGTCTTGTTGGCTCACGCGAAACTGCACCTGAAGTCCGCCGTTTTGGCTTCCGATCTCCCGGACGATCCTGCCACGATCCACTACTTCCTCCAGTACTTCCCGGAACGTGCCGTGGCTCTCGTCGGCGAGGACAAGGCCAAGAACCACCGTTTGCGCCGACAGATCGTCGCTACGCAGTTCGGAAACGACCTGATCGACCTGATGGGGTCTACCTTCGTCGCAAGAGTCAGCCGCGAGACGGGCCGATCTGCCGCCGAGGTCGCTCGGGCCTGGCTGGTGGCCGCCCGGATCACCCGCCACTCCACCCTGCTGGGCGAGCTGCGGGCCAGGGAGGGCACCGTTTCCGTGGCCGTGGCGTACCGGTGGACGCTCGGACTCGCCCGGGTCCTCGAACGGACGACCCGTTGGGTACTTCGGAACTCGGTCGAAGGAGAATCCACCAGCGATCTGATCGCCAGAAGCCTGGAGGGCCTCGAGGCTCTGGGGGGTCAGTTCGGCGACATCGTCAGCGGCGAGGACAAGGACGTTTTCGAGTCCAGAGTGGCGGAAGTCCGGGCTCAGGGTGTGGACGAAGAGTTCGCCAAGCAGCTCATCGCCCTGCGCTTCCTGGACCAGCTCCTGGAGATCCTGCACATGGCGAGGGCGACGGAGGCCGACCCCGTAGAGGCGGCGAAGATCTACTATCACCTGACCGCCGCGATGCACGTCCCCTGGTTGGTTCGTTGTATCGAACGGGCCGGAGGCAGTGGACGCTGGGAGAGCCGCTGGGCACTGGGCCTCATCAATGAGCTCACCCGGATCCGGCGGGACATGACGCGTGGGGCGCTCGCGTCGGGCCAGGGGGCGGGTCAGGCGGCTGCGGCGTTGACGTCAGGCCGAAAGGGCGAGCGCTTCCAGACGCTTCTTTCGGAGATCAAGGGCGAAGAGAGAGTCAGTCTGGCCGGGTTGTCCGTGGCCGTCCAGGAGCTCCGTCAGGTCGCCGATGGTACGGGCCGAGGCTGAGCCGTTTCGGGACTGGCCCATTCCTCGGCCAACTCCAACAGCACGCCGTCTTTGACACCCACGTTGGGCACGGCGATCGATTCCGCTCCGCTATGGTCTGCGAAGAACTGGTAGACCAGCGCGGCCGGGAGGATCACGTCGGCGCGGTCGGGCCGTAGCTCCAGGTGTCGTATCCGCTCCTCGACGGTCATGGTGGAGAGCAGTCGAATGACCGACTCGAGATTCTCCATGGGCAAACTCGACGCCCTCCCGGACGACGTATAGCTGAGGCCGAGCTGCGCGATGGCTTCGATGTTGCCCCCGGTAGCGGCGAAGGACGTCGGGCCGGGATATGCGGAGGGGGACGGAATGGTCAGGTGGCGGACCCGCTCCTCCACCCATCGCCGTACGGAGTCGTGATGTCCTCCGGAGCGCTCCATGGTCTCCAGGAGTCGTACGGTCCCGACGGGATAGGATTGGCTCCAGAGGATCCCCGTGTCGTCCACGAGGGACACCTCCACGCTACCGCCGCCCAAGTCAATCAGAATCCAACGACCTTGGGATAGATCGAGCCTGTTCTTCACGGCGCGGTGCACGTAGCGGGCTTCGTCTTCGCCGGAGATGGGGATCAAGTCGATCCTACTCGCCCGTTGAATCGCCGCGAGGAACCGATCCCGATTGCTGGCCTCCCGGGTGGCGCTGGTCGCTACGGCCCGGAAGCGTGCAACCGCCAACTCGTCCAGGCCCCGTCGGAAGAGCTTGAAGGCGCCCGTGGCAGCCTCCATCGTTTCGGCGTCGAGACCACCCTCGGTGAAGACGAGGTGGCCAAGGCGGATGGGAAGCCGGATCCTGGAAGCGATTTCGTAGCTGGTGGGGCTGGAGAAGTCCGCGACGATGAATCGGATCGCGTTCGACCCGGCATCGATGGCGCCCAGCCTGATCGGAAAAGAATTCGAAGACAGAGCGTGGCCGGTCCGGTCCCTGGATTCATCAGCTAGCGGCAAGCCTAAGGTAATGCCTCCGGAAAGAGAGGTCTGTCACCAATCGGGGCCGCCTCAGCTGGCGAGAAGCGCCGCCGTGACGTCCAGTGGGTGGCGGAGGCCGTAGGCTTCATCGTCCAGGACCAGCTGGCGCCCCACGCCCCGCTTCGCGTTGATCACGAGGGGTCCCTGCAGGTTCACCGTGAGGGGAGCGTCGGGGTTGGACGGGAGGGTGACGATGCCGAGCACGATGATCTCTTCGGCCTCGGTGCCCAGAACGTCCATCTCTTCGTCGGGGAGGTGGATGGCGAAGTCCGGGAGGTGGATGAAGGGGTCCACCAGGAGGAAGGTGAGGGTGTCGTGGTCCAGCGATTGGAGCCAATAGAAGCCTTCCCGGCTCGTGGAGACGAGTACGAAGGCATGGGCCTCGGGAAACCCGAGGACCCCGCTCGGGAAGTCCAGGGCCGAGTCCTCCGACACCTTGATCTCTCCCAGCACCCTCGAAGGGATGGAGCGCGTTGTCTTGGCTTCGATCATCTCAGATAGTTGGTGAGCGTGAGATTGAGGATGCGGCTGTTGGCCGCCAGCGCCGCCTCATAGGCGACCTGGCGACTGACGAGTTGGGTCACCGCCTCCTCCAGCTCCACGTCCTGCAGGTCTGAGCGAAAGGTCTGCAGATTGATTTCGAGCGCGGCGAGGTTCTCCCGGGCGGTTTCGATCCGGTTGTACCGAGCTCCCAGCTCCCCCGTCAACCGTTGCACTGCGTTGAAGGCGTTGTCCAGCTCCTCGAGGGACGCCGAAATGGCGTCGGGGTCATCGGCGCCCAACGCTGCCGAAAGGCTCTCCAGGGCGGTCAGGGCTCCGGAATCGATGAAGACCTCCTGCCCCGAATGGTTCGTCTTCAGGAGTTGACCGGCGTCTCCTTCGACCTCACGGTCGCCGGCAGGGGGGTTCAGGGGGTCGGGGCCGGACGGGGGAAACGGCCTCTGGTCCGGGCGGAGCCCACCGAAGAGAAAGCTGCCTTCGACCTGCGTGTTCCCAAGAGCCGCGACGCTCTCGATGAGTCCGTCGACCTCTTCCTTCACCGTGGCCCGGGTCTGGGGTGAGGCGGTACCCCCGACCTGGCCGAGCCCGAGCTCCTTGGCCCGAATGAGCTGGTTCGTGACCCGGTTGAGGACCGTGTCCTCCGAGGTGAGGCGGGTGAGGCCTACCGAGAGATTCCGCTGGTATTGTTCGATGGCTCGAAGGCGGCCCGTGGTCTTCATGACCCCACTCATGGATACGGGGTCTTCGCTGGCACGCTCGAAGCGCACGCCCGACGTCGCCTGGCGTTGGGCACGATCGAGAGCTCGGAGATTGGTCTGGAGTCCTCGGAGAGCCGCTCGCTGCAGGAGTCCGTTGGTGATTCTCACGGATTTCCCCCTTCGTGCCGAAAGATGCGGAGCGCGGGGGTTGCCCCGCGCCGGGACTTGGTACGTTTGTGCAATCTTGGGGTCCAAAAGTTTGACTACCCGGCGAAGCCGAGTAGCTTCCTTTCGACCCCCCAGGCCCGTGACTTGAGGCGAGACAAGGAACGGACCCCATGGCAGTAGTACTCTGCGTCGACGACCACGCAGCCGAGCTCGAGGTGCTGGAACGCGCGGTACGCGTCCAGGGCCACGAGCCCGTACCCGTAAGCAACGGTCGGGCCGCCCTCCAGGTGGTCAACCGCAAGCACGTCGACCTGATCATCACGGACTACCGGATGCCGGAGATGTCCGGTCTCGAGTTGATCCAACATCTGGATCACCAGGGGCGGGACATTCCCATCGTCGTGATGACCGGCTACGGCAGCGTGGAAACGGCCGTTGCCGCCATCCGCGCGGGTGCGACGGACTACATCACCAAACCCGTCACGCCCGGCGCCCTCGGCCTCGCCATCGACCAGGCCCTCGAATACGACCGGTTGAAGCGTGAGAACGAGCATCTTCGCCGGGAGGTCCAGGAGGTCCGGAGTGCCCGTCAGATCGTCGGTGACAGCCCGGCCCTTGCCAAGGTCCTGGAGATGGTCAATGCCGTCGCCCTCACCCGTGCGACAGTCCTGGTTCAGGGAGAGAGCGGCACCGGGAAGGAACTCATTGCCCGCACGCTCCACTACCTCAGCGACCGTTCCGAGGGTGCGTTCATCTCGGTGAATTGTGCGGCGATCCCGGAAACGCTGGTCGAGAGCACACTGTTCGGGCATGAGAAGGGCGCGTTCACGGGGGCGGTCCGCCAGGTTAAAGGCGCTTTCGAACGCGCCGACGGCGGCACGCTGCTTCTGGACGAGATCTCCGAGATGCGGTTGGATCTCCAGGCCAAACTCCTCCGGGTCCTTCAGGAACAGGAGTTCGAGCGCGTCGGTGGGAGTGAGACACACCGGGTCGACGTGAGGGTGGTGGCCACAACCAATCGAGACCTCCGACAAGAGGCCATGAAAGGCAACTTCCGAGAGGATCTGTACTACCGATTGAGCGTGGTCCCGATCCCGATTCCGCCTCTTCGGGATCGTCTGGAAGACATTCCCACCCTCCTCAACCACTTCCTGCGAAAGGCCGCGAAGGATCACGGCCGTGCTGCCGAGAGCATAGCCCCGGAAGTGGTGGACATGCTCCAGCGCTATCCATGGCCGGGCAACGTCCGGGAGTTGGCGCACTGCGTCGAACGGGCGGTGATCCTGAGTTCCGATACCGAGCTGACGCTGGCCGCGTTCGATGACAAGCGCTTCCAACTCGCGGGAGCCTCGTCAGCCTCTGCCCGGGCTCGGCCAAGCGCGGACCGCGCGGCTTCGACGGTAGACCTCAGCGCGGTCCAGAAGCGAATTCGTGTCTTCTTGGATACGCTGAACATCCATGAGGTTGAAGAGGTGCTGATCGAACGCGCCCTGGAGCTGACCGGGTCCAACCGGACCAAGGCTGCGGACCTTCTGGGCATCAGCGTACGTACGTTGAGGAGCAAGCTGAACCGGCCCATGGCCGGGTAGGCAACGTCCGCGACGATTCGGTCGTCACTCCGGGTCATGGCCCGGAAGATCTCGCCGGACACCCCCCGGAAGATCCCTCCGCTCGGACCGGTCCGAGGGGTCATCTCAGCCTGGTCGACGGACGCCGCCAACCGCAGCACGGACGCCCTAAGCGGCTGTACCGTAGGGACTTGAGACGCTAGTCCCCGATCCTCCCCGCCCTCCTCCAATCCCTGGAATGCCGCTTGCCTTGGCCTTTCCGGGTTTTTCCACGGAGGATCATGTGTTAACGCGGTTGATAGGCAGCAACTCTCTCACGGCGGCTCTCAAGCTCGGGCTCGACGCTTCGAGTCAGGCGGTTCGCGACATCGGTCACCGGGTGGCCAACGCCGCGACCCCCGAGGGTAGCTCGTTCGACAATGCGCTCCGGGCCGAGCAATCCGGGGAGGTTGCCGAGGTGGACATCGAGCGGGAGATGGTGGCCCTCGCGGACGAGCAGCTCCGCTACGAGGCGACGACCCGCTTGTTGCAGGGCACCTACCGTCAGATTCGCAACAGCGTCAGGGAAGGCTGACCGTGGAGACGGGAGGAATCCTCACAAGGGCCCGCTCGCTGTTTCAGTCGCTGCGCATTCCGGCGTCCGGGCTCTCCGCTCAGCGTCAGCGCATCGATGTCATCGCTCAGAACATCGCGAACGCGGAGACCACGAGGACGGCCGCGGGCACTCCCTACCGTCGGCAGGTGGCCCTGCTGGGGGAAGTGCGGAATCCTCCGGATTTCGAGCTGCCCCGGATACCCGAGGTCCCTACTCCCGAATGGGAAATCGGCGCGTTGTCCGAGATGGCCCCCGAGGACCTGCCGGATCCGACGCGTGGACTCGAGGGTGTCGAGGTCGTGGGTGTGGGAGAAGATCCAAGCGAGTTCGTGCCCGTGTACGAGCCTGGCCATCCGGATGCGAACGAAGACGGCTACGTCCTCTACCCGAACGTGGACATGACCGCTGAGATGGTCGATCTCATGTCTGCGCGGCGGGTCTACGAAGCGAATCTCTCGGTCTTTCAGGCCGTGAAGTCCATGCTGCGCCAAGCAGCGCAGATCTGACCCAGGAGCTAGCCGTTCATGTCGATTAGTGGAGTGGGTGGGCCGGGTCAGATCCCTGTCTCACCGCGGGAACTCGGGCGGGGTCCCGAAGAAAAGTCCGCCCCGGACCAGGCAGTGCGGACGGATCCGCCGCCACCCCCGGCAACCCTGGGTCTCGCGGCCCTGGCTCCTGCCGGCGCCGACCCGGCTCTTTGGTCCGTATTGACCGCCGATGAGCGGGCGTACTTCGAGCGCGTCCAGGCCATGGGTCCCGTCACCTACGGCCCCAACTCCAGCCCCGCCAGCGCCGCCCCCCGGGTTGGCGGGCGGATCGACCTGAAGGTGTAGCATGATGCGATTCGACCTTTCGAACCTCCCGGGCCCGCGGTCCGGTGGGATACAGGACGCGGGGCCAGCCCGGCTTGGACCGGCTATCGGCCCACACGTCCCCGAGTCACCGGGGGGCCCGGGAGGCTCCACCTTCGCGGATACCCTCCGAGACGCCCTCGGCGAGGTGGCCAGCCTTCAGACGGAGGCCCAGGACACCATCGGCGCGTTCCTGCGGGGAGAGCCCGTGGAAACCCACCGGGTGATGGCCGCCGCCGAGGAAGCCGGTATCGCCCTCGAAATGCTCATAGAAATCCGCAACAAGATCACCGAGGCCTATCGGGCGGTGATGCAGATGCAGACCTGACGGGGGCAAAGTCGAAATAGATGCCAACATGGTTACAGGAGTACGTGGATCGCGTCGGAGGCTGGCCCCGAATCGGGCTCGGCCTGGTTGCCGTTGGGGCCCTCGGTGTCATTCTCGCGTTTGGCCGGTGGGTCTCCGCCCCCGAGTGGGTCACACTGACGACGGGCGTGGCAGAGGTTTCCGAAGCTCGGCAAAGCATGGACGAGGCGGGGATCCTCTATCGGCTCGATCGGGGGGGAGAGGCTCTTCTCGTTCAGGCGCCCGACCTGGCGGAGGCTCGGGTAAGCCTGGCCAGCGCGGGGATTCCCGCCAGTGCCAGCGGGTTCGGGCTGTTCGACCAGGACAACTGGGGGATCACCGACTTCGCCGAAAAGGTGAACTACCGAAGGGCCCTGGAGGCGGAGCTGGCGAGGACCATCAGCGACCTGGACGGCATCCAACAAACCCGGG
>JAHEKK010000134.1 GCA_024638395.1 Gemmatimonadota bacterium
CCCATCTACGGCCGTTTCGCACCGGTCGTTCACCGGGACGAATCCCCGTGACCCTACCTCGATGCCCGTGGCCTCCAGGTTCAACAGATCACTGTTGGGGACCGTGCCGATGGCGAGGAGTAGATGGCTGCCTTCGATCCGCTCATCGTCCGCCGCGCCTCGGATCCCGATAGACAGGCTGCCCTTGGAGCCCGGCCCCGGATCGACCGGGTTCACATCCAGGATCTGGGTTTCCGTGAGGATCCGCAGCCCTTCGTCTCCGAGGATCTCCTCCAGGGCCCCGGAGAGATCCGGGTCCTCACGCGCGACGAGGCGTCGCCGTTCCACGATGGTGACCTCGGCACCGAAGCGGTGAAACATCTGGCCCAGCTCGAGACCGATGAAACCACCACCCATCACCACGAGATGGTCCGGCACCTCTTCCAGCTCCATGAGGTCTGCCGCGTGGAGAGCGGGCACACGGTCCAGCCCAGGAAGGTCGGGGACTCGAGGTCGGGCGCCCACGTTGATGAAGATGTGGTCTGAAGCCATTCGGCGGACCTCACCGCCCTCCAGGGCCACCTCTACTTCGCGCACCCCGGTGAAGCGGGCGGTGCCGAACACGAGCTCGAGGGCGTCGTGTCGCTCCAGCCCGTTTTGGCTTCCCGAGCTGAAGGCGTCCACGATGTCTCGCTTCCGGCTCCGAACTCGTTGCAGGTCCACACGGACCTCTCCGGTCTCAACGCCATAGTCCGGTCCGCGCCTGGCCAGATGCGCGACGCGGGCAGATGCAATCATGGTCTTGGTGGGCGTGCACCCGGTGAGGACGCACGTACCCCCGACGCGCCCCTTCTCGATGATGGCCGTCCGCCATCCAGCGCCGGCCAGCGCCCCGGCGAGAGGCTTCCCTCCCTGGCCCGTGCCGATGATGATGGCGTCCCAACGTTCGACTTGGGGCATCCTCTCCTCCTGGGTCCGGTGGAACGAGCGACGGCGCACGCTGCGAATACGAAGTCCTGCCGCTCGGGGGAACGCGATCCAGCCCTCCCTCGTTCCCCATGGAAGCCGGCGACACTGCGACAGGCCCAGCCTGACCGCGGGACGAAATCCGAGCGTCCCGGGGCGTGGGCTCCCGCTCAGGACCTGCGTTGGCCGTTGGTACCCTGCGGCGCCTACCCGTGCCCCGGCTATCTGAGGAAAGCCTACGCTCCGGTGGCGTCGCTCAACCGTACTCGACGGTAAGCGAGCCCCCTTCAATCACCGTGCTGCCCGACCGTTGGCACCAATGCACGACTGCGTGATCGCTTCGGTTTCCGTCTCCGACTACCTGATCATAGCGGACCGACCGGCGCGCGCCCGGGGCGATGGGATCGGGCCATTCGCCGCATGGGGCAAGGTCGATCAGGGGCGCATGCCGCGCATCGACAAGAATTACCACCAGCTCGAGGGAACCGGAGAGATTTTCGACCAGGAACGTGTCCTCCCGGCCCACCACACGCAGGACACCCTCTTCAACCGCCAGTGGGTCGGAGCATCCCGTCACGAGCGCCATGGAAATGCCACATAGCCATAGGCGCCCCGTGGCTCGCCATTCGATGTGTGTCATGTCTTGGGAACGAACCAAGGGAGTCCTCCATGACTGCGGGGGCGGGGACCGCAAACGGGATTCCCGTCCTCAGACCCGTCCCGCGCTGCCCTGTCCACGACGCCGCAGCGCGCCCGGAGTCACCCCGTACTGCCGCAGGATCCACCGGCTCATGTGGCTCTGGTCGGCATACCCCGCCTCATGAGCGATCTGACTCAGCGACGTGTCCGTCATCACGATCTGCTCGGCCGCCCACTGTACTTTGGCCTCCCGCACCGCTTCTCCGATGGACCTTCCCTCGAATCTTCTGAACGTGCGGGTGAGGTGGGCCGGATGGACCCCGGCCTCGTCCGCCATCTCGGCCAGGGTCAACGGCTCTCGAAAGCGTGCGTGGATGAGAGCCAGGGTCCGCTCCAGGAAAGGAGGGCGGACACGCTCCCGAACCCGCCGCCCCCTGAAGCCGCTCGCGATGATCTCCAGGGCAAGGGATTCCACCATCAGGAAAGCACACCCCGAGTCCAACCCCACTTCGGCCTGAAGGCGATTCGCCAGCGAGTGGATCCGCACGTCCCGCCGCAGGTGCACTCCGTCGAGCCACCGGCCCACTCCGCCCAGTGCCTCCACCCGCTCAGCCGTGGGCTGCAGTGCCAACACCCGTGCCCCCGTCGGGCCTACCCGATTGCCATGGGACTCCCCCGCGGGCTCGGTCCAGAATGAGGCCTTCGGCGACTCGAGACGGCGGCCGGGCAAGGTGGCCGTGATGGATCCCGCCAACGTGACGGCGAGGACGGCCTTGTCGTGGGTATGGGTGGCAGCTCGAGACCCGGCGGGAACCAGATATCGGTCGCCGTGAATCCGCCGGACTCGGTAGAGACGAAACGGGGACTGCCGAGTGAGATCGGGACGGCCCGAGGGGTGTTAGGAGTTGCCATGCTCGGTGCCTTCCATCCTGCTCATCGTGTCCAAGACCCGCTACTACCAGAGGGCTTACGGTACCGGACGCCCAAGCTTACCCCCCAACCAGGAGTATAGGGATGTCCCAGGTCCGAGTCTTGTTCCTATGCATCGCCCTCGCCGGCTACGGCTGTGCGGGTCCCGATACGAACCCCGTCGATGTGGACGACACGACCGCCGGAGTGCTTGCCGACGCCACCGACGGGCTCGGACGGGTCAACGGAGGCGGGCACTACGCACTCGTTACCGGAGGTACCACACTGAACATCCAGGTCGCCCTCAGCGGCAAGCAGACAGCCGAGGACGAGACCGCCACGGGCACGTTCCATCACCGGACCATGCTCGGAGAGACGTTGATCGAGTACCACGGCCGGATGACCTGTCTGGCCATCGACGAGGAGGAGGGCCGAGCCTGGATCGGCGGCATCGTGACCATCAACAAGTCGGACGGGGGCTTTGGCTCCAATCCGCTGAGGCAGCCCGGGAAGGACATCTGGTTCCGGATCCTGGACGCCGGCACTCCGGGCACCGCCGGAGACCGGACCACCTTCGTAGGCTTCGAGGGCAGTGCGGGCATCATCACGTCGCGGGAATACTGTGACACCCGTCCCTGGCCGGACGATAACGACCGGACCTGGCCGATGACGACCGGCAACTTGAACGTCATGCCTTGAGGTAGCGGTATCGGGGCCCGGCGCCGACCGGGGCCGGGCCCCGAGTAGCGACTGAGGCCGGACCGGGCGTCCTCTCTCCCGCCCGCTTCGCCCTGCGGACCGGTGCCCCAAGACGGACAACGGGTACCGGTCCGCTCAGTCACCCGAGGCAGGACGGGGTTGTGTCTCCGAAGCGGGGCGTGTACGTCCACTGAGCCTGAAAAAGGCCACGACCTCGACTCCACCCCCGCCTCAGGGCTCTGCCATGAGAAGACGCACCGCCGGAGCTTCCAGCCTCCTCATTCTCCTGCTCCCCCTGGCGACCCTCGCTCAGGAGCGGACCGCCGCAGAATACGCGCGGGCCGTCGAGGGCCCACAGCAAACGCCCGGGCCGAACGATGTGGGACTCATGACCATCGAGGAGCTCCTGGAGGAGTTCCGCGTGCCGGGGGTCAGCGTGGCGGTGATCAAGGACTTCCGGATCCATTGGGCCAAAGGATACGGAGTCGCGGACGTGGAGACGGGCGCACCGGTGGACGCGGAGACCATGTTCCAGGCCGCATCCATCAGCAAGCCCGTCACGGCCATGGCCGTCCTGAAGGCGGTGGAAGACGGGCTCTTCACCCTCGATACGGACATCAACGACATCCTCACGTCGTGGACCCTCGACGGGGACGGGTTTACCGACGAGCGCCCGGTGACACCGCGCACCCTGCACAGCCACACCTCGGGCCTGGGCGACGGTTTCGGCTACCCCGGATACGAACCCGACGGCCCTATCCCCACCGCGCTTCAAACGCTCGATGGAGAAACGCCTTCCAACACCCGCCGCCTCTTCATGGAGCGTCCTCCCCTGACCTTCGCGGAGTACTCCGGCGGGGGCATCACCCTCATGCAAGTGGCCTTGAGCGACGCCCGTGGCCGGCCCTTCGAAGACGTCATGCGCGACGACGTGCTGGTTCCCATCGGCATGACGCGGAGTTCCTTCGAGCAGCCCATCTCGCCGGAGAACGACCGGAACGCGGCACGGGGCCATGACGGCGAAGGACGTGCCCAGGGGCCCAAATGGCACGTGTACCCGGAGATGGCGGCCGCAGGGTTGTGGACGACGGCCAGCGACCTGGCGCGATTCGCGATAGAGGTGCAAAAGTCGGCCAGGGGCGAATCGAACAACGTCCTGTCCCGGGTGGCCGTCCAGGAGATGCTGTCCCCCGTGGGCGTGGGCGGCTTCGCCGTGGGCTTCTCCATCGCCCATGAGGGAGAGGGATGGTACTTCAGCCACGGCGGGGGAAACTGGGGGTTCATCTGTACCCTCGTCGCCCACAAGGTCAAGGGATACGGCCTTGCCATCATGACCAATGCCAACCGGGGCGGAGCCGTCGTCTCCGAGATCTTCCGGCGGGTCCGGGGCGCCTACGAGTGGGACTGGGACGCCGAGGGCGTGCCAAGGGGATACGACCCGATTCCCGACCTTGAGGAAATCGACGTCGCCGACGACGTGCTGCGAACCTACGAGGGCACCTACGAGATTGGCGACGGCCGGCGTCTCACGGTGACACTGGAAGAAGGACGCCTTCACGTTCAACCGGACGGGCAGCAGAAGCTTACGATCTACGCCGAGACGGAGGAGCGGTTTTTCATGCGGGCGGCCGCCATCTTCGTCACGTTCATCCGGAACGACGAAGGTGAAATAACCGGACTCGTGGTGCGCCAGGGCGGGACGGACACCACCGCCAGGAAGGTGGGGTAGTCCGAAAGGCTGTCTGTCCTGGGCAGGGCCCGCAGATGAACAGCGTACCGGCAGCTCGTCAGGTCGCTGTAGAAGGCCGGGGGCCGGAGCCTCCATGCCGCTCCAGGAAGGCCTCGACCCGGGACCGTTGACCGGTCCGAGCCCGGTCGAAGTCGAGCTGGTGCCTTCGCATCCTCAGCAGAAAGAGGTCACCGGCGCTGGGGGAAGCGCCTTCAAGGATCTTCTCGACGGCCCCGTCCAGATAGTCGTCCCAGTGAGGCTGGCGGCCGTCCACGTCCCGGACCCCGTACTGTCGGGCAACGTCCCAGCTTGTCAGGGCCCGGCCGGCGTATCGACCCACATCAGGATCCGATGCGAGGGCTGCGATGGCACGCCCGACGAACATGGGAGTCTCGGACTGGGCGAAGTGCACGTCCTGTTCGATGGCGTCCTGCCAATTGTCTTCGGTCACGCCGAAGTGATCGAGTACCGCCTCGGAGCGTAGGAAACCCGGGGTCATGGCGAGGGCGGTCAGAGAGTGGTCCGCCAGCTCCACGGACATGGCGTACGCGAGACGAATCACCGAGATCTTGCACAGGTCATAGAAGAGCTGCGCCCGGTACCCGTAGAACGCCCCATCCGTGATCTCAACGACGAGTCCCCCACTACCATCGTCATCGTCCCGGTCGAGCATCAGGGGCACGCCGTGACGGCTCGTGATGATGTGCGTATGGACCGCCCTCTCCATCATCTCGAACCCCTGCGCGACGTCCACCTCCCAGAAGGTCTTGCCCCACTCGGTGAGGGAGTCCCCGCCCCAGATGTCGTTGATGAGGATGTCGAGCCGGCCCTGGTCGGCCCTCACGCCCTCGAACAGGCGCACCACCTGGGATTCATCCGAATGATCGACCCGCACGGCAATCCCGAGCCCCCCGGCGGCGGTCACCTGTTCCGCAGTCTCTTCGATCGTCTCGGGCCGCCTCGGGTCGACCGTCCCGTGCCGGCTGCTGCGACCGGTGCAATAGACGGTCGCGCCGGCCTCTCCCAAGGCCTTTGCGATGCCCCGGCCCGCGCCCCGGGTCGCCCCGGCCACGAGCGCCACCTTCCCGCGTAGCGTCATACCGCCAGCATATGCGAGGCCGACGCGAGGAGCCAGGACCGTCGGCCGGGGGTGACCCACCGGACTATCCTGTGGGCGGCTTGATCTCGTACTCCCTGGGGGGAACGCCGCCAAGGAGGTGCTCAACGAAGTAGTCCCAGGTGCGGCGGATGGAGTACGGGTCCGCAGCGTGGCCATGGTTCCTGTTGGGGAGAACGATGAGGTCGAAGTCCTTGTTGTGGCGCTCCAGCTCCTCGATGAGACGCAACGTGTTGTTGGGGTGCACGTTGTCGTCGAGGGTGCCGTAGGAGAGCAGCAGCTTGCCCTCCAGGTTCCCCGCCAACTCGGGGTTTGACTGGGTCGCATACCCCCCCAGGTCCCCCGTCCCCTCCGGGTCCATGAGACCCATGTAGCGCTCCGCCCAGGCGTGCAGATAGGATCGATTGTCGTGGTTGCCCGCCCCGGAGACGGCCACCTTGAAGAACTCGGGATGGCGCAGGATTGCGCCGGTGGACGAAAAGCCGCCGCCTGAGTGGCCGAAGATGCCCACCCGGTCCAGGTCCATCTGTGGGTAGCGGAGAGCCAGCTCCTTCAAGGCGCTGATGTGATCGGGGATCCCGTTGTCGCCCATGTCACCGTAGTAGGCATCGTGGAACCCCTTGGAACGCCACGGCGTGCCCATGGCGTCCACCACGAACACGATGAAGCCCAGCTCTGGCAGGGAGTGCTGCCCGGCCCAGCCCCCCAGGGAGAATCCGCGAAAACCGTTGGGGCCGATCTGGGGCCCAGGATAGATGTAGTCGACCACCGGGTAGCTTCCCGGGGGACTACTCTCCGGGTCGAAATCCGTCGGGAAGTAGAGGTAGCCGTACACGTCCGTGATCCCATCCCGTGCCTTGGCTCGGAACGGTGTGGGCGGCCGCCATCCCGTCTCGAGCAGTGGCGAAACGTCCGCCTCCTCGACGGTCTGGATGATGTTCCCGTCGGGAGCACGAACGACGGCAACGGGCGCCATGTCCCTTCGGGAGTACCGATCCACGAAGTAGGCGCCGGTGGGAGAGGCGGTGACGGCGTGGTCGGCGTCCTCGGGGGTCAGAAGCTCCGTGGCCGCGCCGTTCAACCGCGCCCGGTAGAGATGTCTGAAGTACGGATCGCGGCCGGGCTCCCGGCCCATGGCCGTGAAATACACCCATCCAGCTGCCTCGTCGACGTGGAGCACGTCAAAGACCAGCCAGGGACCCTCGGTCACGCGGTTCAGCAGGGCCCCGGTCTCAGCGTCGAATCGGTAGAGGTGGCCCCACCCATCCCGTTCGGAGAACCACAGGACCTCGCTCCCGCCGTTCAGAAGGCGCCAGTTCGGCGTTGCTCCGATGGAGAGCGTAGACTCACGGAGCGTCGGACCCGTCTCGGTGAGAATCGTCCGCGTCTCGCCGGTGGCGAAGTCCGCCACCCGGAGCTCGATAGACGTGAAATCCCTGGGCCTCTTGGTGTAGTAGAGCCGGCTCCCGTCAGGCGACCATCTCACCGCCGACCAAGCCGAATCCGCTCCTGCGAAATCACCCGGAAGAGGGTCCTCGTTCACCTGGATCGACGTGCCGGATTCGACGTCGAGCATGTGGATCTCGTAGGTCGCGATCACCGAGTCGCCCGGCAACGCGTAGCGGTAGCTGTGGAGCTTGGGCCTCCCCAGGGCCGTCTCGACGAGGTGGAATTCTTCAACCTCCCGCTCGTCGTACCGGTGGGTCGCCACGCGTCGGCCGTCGGGAGACCAACGCGCAACGGGCGGG
>JAHEKK010000135.1 GCA_024638395.1 Gemmatimonadota bacterium
CTGCGTGATCGCGCCCTCGTCGTCCGTCCATCGAACGAAGATCTCGGCCGTGCCGTCGTCTGCGGCCCGCACGAAGGCGATACGGTCGCCCGATGGCGACCAGACGGCCCCTCCGCCGGCGGTGAGGAACCGGTTGCGAGATCCGTCGACGTTCATGATCCACAGCTCTCCGAGCCAGCGGTCTCTCATCTTGTCGACGTGCTTCCGCTGGTAGAGGATCCGACTCCCGTCGGGTGACACCTGGGGGCCCATGCCGCCGGCCAGGAGGAAGGGCCGGACGTCCTCCCACTCGAGGTACAGCTCGGGCGTGAGGCGGTCTCCTGAGCTCTGTGCCGACCCGGGAGGCGCGGTCCATGCTGCCCCGGCGAGGGCGAGTACTGCGGCGAGTGGAGCGGTGGTCGGGTAACGCATTGTTTACCTCCTGTTCCAGAATTCGTCGCCCCGAACGTCCCTTCGGGTGATATCGTCGTCGGTCCACGGGTGGGGTCCGTAGGCCCGCTCCAAGGGCCACACCTGATCGAGTGTGGATCGGTCGTACAGGTTGCCGTCGATCATTACGTAGCGGATGTCGGTCGTCTGGCGAATGTCGTCCAGCGGATTCGCGTTCAAGACCACGAGGTCCGCCAGCTTGCCCGCTTCCAGAGTGCCGATTTCATTCTCCAAACCGAGAAACCGAGCGGCGAGGATGAAGGCCAGGATGGTCTCCAGCTGATCCTCAGCCTGGGCGTAACCGAGGCCGTAGAACCCGTCCGGGACGCGGTCAGCCACGATGTGGGGGACGCCCCATTCGTCACGGTGGATCTGCACCGATCCCGAGGGTGGAGGTGGGAGAACATCCGAGCGTGGGACCCCCGTCGTCACCAAGAGCTGGGCCGGCACGCATCCGTAGAGGAGTGTCCGAGGGATCATCCACGCTCCGGACCGTATCGGAGTAGCGCAGCAAGGCTGTATGCATTAGTGCATACAGGCCTATAGGTAGGGTGGGAGCAAGGCTGCCGCCAGCGCCCAGGCCTCGAAGGCCCCACCGGGGACCGCATGGTGGCCCTGATCCCTGCAGACGTATCATGCCGCGATCGCGGTCCGCCATCCGAGGAGTCCCGTGACATCACCAGAGCGCGCAAGCCTCAAGAAGGCCGTCGGCCCGGGTCAGTTCTTCACCATCGCCTTCGGCACCATCATCGGAGTCGGATGGGTCATCTACCTGGGATACTGGCTCGAACCGGCCGGGCCCCTGGGGGCGGTCCTGGGCTTCGCCGCGGGGACGGTTTTGGTGGTCCTGATCGGCCTCTGCTATGCCGAGATGGCGTCCATGTTTCCGGTCTCGGGCGGTGAGGTGGCGTACACCTACGAAGCCTTCGGTACCGGCACGAGCTTCATCACCGGATGGCTCCTGGGCTTCATCTACACGGCCGTGACGTCGTGGGAGGGCATCGCCGTGGGCGTTCTGGCCCAGAACCTGTTTCCATGGATTGCCGGACCGAGGCTCTATTCGGTCTTCGGTACCCCGGTCCACGCCGGTCCCTTGGCCCTCGGTCTCGTGTCCATGGCCTTCTTCACGACCTTGAACTACCGGGGCGTTCGGGGTGCCACGCGCGTGCAAGACGCTCTGACCTACTCGTTCCTGGCCATGTGCGCCCTGTTCATCGGTGCCGGGTTCATCTTCGGTGACGTGGCCAACCTCTCCCCGGTCTTCGTTCGCACCGAAGGTGGATCCATCCTCCCAGGCTTGACCGCCGCTTTCATCACGGCCCCCTTCTTCCTCGCCGGTTTCGACGTGATTCCCCAGGTCATGGAGGAGCGGACCGCGGGGACCTCCCCTCGAGGGGCTGCAAGGATGATCGTGATTGCCCTCGTGGCGGCGGGCGTGTTCTATGTGCTGGTGATCCTCTCGGCGGCCATGGTGACGCCGTGGCGACATCTGCTCGACTTCGAGGATCTGCCTGCTGCCCGGGCCTTTGCCGAGGCGTTCAGCTCGCCGCTGCTCTCGAGGGCCATCCTCCTCGCGGCCTTCATCGGGATCCTCACGACGTTCAACGCCGTGTTCATGGGCGCCTCCAGGGTCATCTTCGCTTTGAGCCGAGCCTACATGATCCCGACCGGGCTGGCGGCGGTCCATCCGCGCTTTGACTCCCCTTCGACGGCGGTGCTGTTCGTTGGGGGCCTCGGAACCCTCGGTGTGATCCTCGGAGAGGGGGCCATCGGCCCCATGGTCAACGTGGCCACCATCTGTTTCGGCATCGCCTTCGGCTTGGTGTCACTGGGTGTGATCCGACTTCGCCGGAGCCGGCCCGAAGCCACCAGACCCTACAAGGTCCCTGGAGGAGTCGTCACGGCTGGAGCCGCGGTGGCCGCGTCGGCGCTCTTCGTCTACCTGGCGGCTACGGATCCCTACGAGCCGGGGGGCGGGATCCCCCTGGAGTGGCTCCTGCTGGCGGTTGCCCTGATTCTCGGGGGGGGATTCTGGGTGGCGGGGAAGAAACCGAGGGCCGCCATCACCGAAGAGGAGCGCCGGCGCCTGATCCTCGGGTAGCCGAGGTACCTTGACGGTGGGTTCAGGGACGCGCTTCCCCGGGGCGCCGCGTCCGCCCGACGACGACGGTGATGTTGTCCGTCCCACCGTACTCCAGGGCGTCTTTGACGAGCGCCTCGCAGAGCTGACGTGAGCTCTCCATGGCAAGGAGGCGGCCCCTGATCTGCTCGTCGGTGACGTGCTTCGTTAGGCCGTCGCTGCAGAGGAGGATAACGGCCCCCCAATCCCGGGTGATGCGGGTGACGACCGGCACGGCTTCGTGCCCCCCGATAGCGCTGGCGAGGACCCCGGCCCACCGGCTTTCAAGGGCTCTTGTCTGGGAGAGAAGCCCCGCGTCGATGAGAGCCTGGGCCCATGTCTGATCCCGGGTGATCTGGGTGAGCGTACCGTCCTGGAATATGTAGCACCGGCTGTCGCCGACCTGCAGCAGATAGGCGTGGGGCCAGAGGCCGAGGAAGAGCGTGAGGGTCGTGGCAAAGTGCCCCCTGCCGCTCTCTTTCTCCGCTCGGCGAAGCAGGCTGGCATGGCAGTTCAAGGCGGCGCTGTGAAGGAGCTCCGTGAAGACCGTAGGGTAGCTCTCCTCTTCGTATTGGGCCTCGTGGAAGCTGCGTGCGACTTCCTCCACCAGGGCCCGGACCGCCACCCGGGCGGCATGTTCGCCGTCGGCGCTGCCGCCGACCCCGTCGGCCACGATGGCAAGGGAGGCGATCCGCTCGGGCTCCACGAGGTAGCTCACGTCGTCGCCCAAGCTGGTCCGGTCCACCGTCACACCCCTGGAGACCGCTCCGGCGAAGTAGTGGTCCTGGTTGGCCTCCCTCACCTTTCCGACGTGGGTCATTCCCCAGACGTCGACGTCGGCATATCGGGGTCGCTCTGATTCGGGCAAGTGTTCCCTCTCAGTTTCCCTGTACTACCGGAAGTAGGATGTGAGAAGCTTGCTCACCCTCGTCGTGCACCGTGCTCTCGGCAAGGGTCCATTCCGTCTCGTCGTAGTTACTCCCGCGCAGGCTGCCAGTACCACGAGAAGGACCGGGAGGACCGATCCCCGTCGGATCTTCATCTCTCGCCTCTCAGTCGTACCGGGTCGGCGTGGCGGACAGACCCAGCATCTCCCTGGCTTGAGCTGGAGTGGCAACCTCCCGGTTCAGCTCGTGGATGATGCGCACAGCCCGTTCCACGAGCTGCCGGTTGCTCTCCGCTTTCTGTCCCCGCTTGAAGTAGACGTTGTCCTCGAGGCCGACGCGGACATGCCCACCCAGCATCGTGGCCAAGGTCGTCATAGGAAGCTGATGAGGCCCGATGCCCGAGGTGAGCCAAAGCGTATCTTCTGGGAACTCGCGGATCAGGCTTAAAACGTTGTCGACGGTGGGGAGGGAGGAGGTCTGGTATCCCATGACCGTCTGGATCCAATAGGGCTTCTCGATCAGACCCTCCTCGATCAGGAAGCGGATGACCCATCCTCCGCCCGTGTGATAGGTCTCCAGCTCGGGCTTGATCCCCCGCTTCTTCATTTCGGATGCGAACCGGTGGATCAGGCCGTAGGAGAAGGGAAGGCACTCGTCGTAGAGCATCTCCGGCCTGGGATCCGGGAGGGGTGGGGGCCGCTCTCTGATCTTGAACCGGCTCATGTCGGGGGTGAGGTTCAGCGAGGCGACCTCGGGCCGAGCATCCAGGCACTCGAGGCGCTCATCCATGGTCATGTCGGGGCCACCGCCCGTCGTGTCGTTGATGATGATGTCGGGGCAGGCTTCCCGGATCTTGGCGTTCACCTCCAGCCAGCGCTCGGTCGTCACAGCCGGCCTGGTGGCGTGGTCCTTCTGGCGGGCGTGGACGTGAACCATGGACGCGCCGGCCTCGTACGCTCCCCGGACCGACTCGGCGATCTCTTCCGGCGTCTCCGGCAGGTTCGGGTTTGACTCCTTCCCCTGGACCCCGCCGTTGCAGGCGACGCAGATGATGGTGGGGGGCATGCGACCGACCCGCTCCAGGTAGGCGAAGGCGTCGGCGTAGTTCCAGTGGTCGTGTAGCGAGTTCATCCGGAGGCGCTCCTAAGGGGGCGGAGATCCGACCTACGCTGGCCTCATTATTCAGTGTCGCTCCTCTCGGGGCGAGGGTCCTGGGGTTGGATCGCACCCCACGGTGGGGGAGCTGGGGGGAATCATCCCATGCGTGAGCCGGTGCGCGCAGGTCACACGAGGGCTGCTAGACTGAGTCGTACCGGACTTCCTTGAGGGTAGAGGCGATCCGGCCTACTCTGGCCCGATCAATCGGCGTCGGTCTTCTCCGGGGCGAGGGTTCTGGGGCGGATGGGCCCTTCGACGGGGTAGGTCTAGCATGTCCGGATCCGAGGGGAAGACGGTGGCTGTCGTCGGTACGGGGGTGATCGGAAGAAGCTGGATCCGCGTGTTTACCCGTGCCGGCCTAGAGGCTCGGGTGTACGACCTCGACCCGGCTCGATCCTTGGCGGCGGTCGCCTGGGCGAGGGCGTCGGCCCGCCAGGACGAGAGGCAGGGGTTCGTCCCCGTGGGGGGCGCTCAAGAGGAATCCCACAGAATCGTCCCGTGCTCCTCACTGGACGAGGCTCTGGACGGAGCAACGTGGGTGCAGGAGTGCGGTCCGGAGGACCTGGATATCAAGAGGCGCCTGTACAGGGAGCTCGACGAACGGGCCCACCCTGGCGCCATCCTGGCCAGCTCCACTTCAGCCCTGGACATGACCCGAATCGCCGAGGGCCTGGCCGGCGCATCCCGGTGCATCGTGGCCCACCCCGTGAATCCACCCCACGTCGTGCCCGTGGTGGAGGTGCTCCCGGGAGCGGAGACGGCTCAGGAAGTGGTCACGGCGACCCTGGAGCTCCTGACGGACGTTGGTCAGTCCCCGGTTCTCATGAACCGGTTCGTCCCGGGGTTCCTACTGAACCGCATGCAGGCGGCCCTGGTTCGGGAGGCCGTGTCCCTCATCGGGTCCGGCGTTGCCTCGGCCGACGCCATCGACGCGGTGGTGCGGGATGGACTGGGTCTCCGGTGGGCGTTGATGGGTCCCTTCGGGACGGGCCACACCAACGCCGATGGAGGTGTGGGCGATTACTATCGACGGTACGGAGCCGCTTACCGGAGCCTCTGGGATGACCTGGATCCCGATCCCGACTTCTCAGACGCCGTGATCGACCGGATTCACGAAGGAACGGAGGCGATCTACGGACCCGATGCCACCCGGACCCTGGGGGAATGGCGGGATCGGATGGTGCGCAGGATTCGGGCCCTCAAAGTCGAAGATCCGCCTCCCTCGGCGGACTGAGGTCTCTCCTGAGTGGGACCGTCCTGGTGGACGCTCCTCGGGAGGTGGCGGGCCTCGGCTTGGCTTATGGCCAGGAGCGGCGCCACGGGACCGGCCCGTAGTGAATGCTGGCGGGCCAAAGCTGGTCCATTCCAGGGTGTCGCCGTCGTAGAGGGTACCACCCTTGATCACCCGATTCGATGTCGGCGGTGCTACGGATGTCTTCCAGGGGGTTGGAAGCCATCGAAGTCCAGGCGACGCGGTCCGAAACGGACCCTCTGAGTGCGGTGCCCTACCGGACCTTCGACGATCCGGCCCCTCCCTCGCTTGACGCCCGGTGTCCCTGTCCGTCAGTTGCCCGAACCCATTCACCAGCGAGGTGCGCGTTGGCTCAGAGCGTGATCGTCACGGGCGGTGGAGACGGCATCGGGCGGTCCATCGCCGAGCGTTTCGTCGCAGCAGGGGCCGACGTACACATCTGCGATGTGAACCCAGCCCACCTCGGGGCGGCCATCTCCGGTGACTCCCGCCTCCGTGGCACAGTCGCCGACGTTTCGGATCCGGGTGCCGTCACGAGACTCGTGGAACAAGCCGAAGCGTGGATGGGACCCGTCGACGTCCTCGTCAACAACGCCGGGATCGGGGGTCCCCGGGCGCCCCTCGAGGAAATGACGGACGAGGACTGGGACCGGGTCATGCGCGTGAACCTGTACGGCATGTTCCACACCATGCGGTGCGTGATCCCCGGCATGAAGGAACGGGGCATCGGCGCCATTGTGAACATCTCCACGGGCAGCGTCCGTACCCTCCCTGTCGACCGGTCGGTGTACAACGTGTCTAAGGCGGCGGTCGAGGGACTCACCCGCACGATGGCCAGGGAGCTCGGTCCCTTCAACGTCCGGGTGAACGCCATCCAGCCGGGCATGGTGAACAACGACCGCATGCGGGGAATCGTGCAGCGGATCGCCGACCAGGAGGGCCGATCCTACGAAGAGGTGGAGGGCAGCTTCCTGGAGTTCATCTCCATGCGCACCAAGGTGGAGCCCAGAGAGATCGCCGACATGGTCGTCTTCCTGGCTTCCGACCGGGCGAAGCACGTGACGGGGCAGGTCATCGCCGTAGACGGCCATATCGAGTGGGAACAGTGACGAGGATTGGCCTCGCCGGCGTCCCGGCCGTGCTGCTTGGCGGGAGGGTGTCGTCTCGCGTCGCGGTGGCTACGGTCCTCCTACTCTCCATGGGCTGCCGAGCCGGGCCCTCGCCCGTGGACGGGTCGTACGACGTGTACATTCTGGGCGTTCCCGCGGCGACCCTGGAGGTGGACGGAGATACGTACCGCATCCGGAAAAAGGACCTCGCGGCCAACCGCTGGGGAGACTGGGTCTCGGCGTCCGTGGAGACCGTGGCCGTCGACGACCGGTTCCGGTTGTGGGGCGCGGTGGCGGATCTTCCCGCGCGGCTCCAGTCCCTCGCTCGGATCGATTGGACGTCCCTCGAATCGGTGGGTTGGCCCGACGCGGCCACCATCTGGCTGCGGTACGAGGGTGGGGAAGGCGCGGGGTCGAGCAGAGCCTGGGGGGCGGAGTCCGGCCCGATCCGGTGGTACGTGAAGGACGGAACTCTTCCCATGGATCTGGTCGTGGGGCGGGACAACCGCCTCCTTGCGGCCTTCGACGTGCGGGGGGATGTGGTGGTGGTCCGGCCGGGTGAGGAGGACGTGACCACCGTGGAGCGGTGGCGGGACGACAACATCTCCCAGCCTCGGTTCGGCTACCGGCTTCACGAGAAGACCATGGTGCAGGGGAGCGACGGGCTGGGCCTTGCCACCTTGGTCTATCTCCCGGACGGGGAAGGGGCTGGGGGGCCCTTCCCCACCATCCTCGTTCGCACACCCTATGGGATCTCCCGGCTGATCGAGGGATTCTGGCACTATGCAGCCCGGGGGTATGCCGTCGTGCTGCA
>JAHEKK010000136.1 GCA_024638395.1 Gemmatimonadota bacterium
TAGGTCGTCGAGTCCACCACCGCCACCAGGTTGCCTACGGACGCGAGGAGGGGGCGGGGCCAGAAGGACCTCAGATGCGTCAGGCCCGCCACCCGCACCCGCATCGTGCGCCCGCCCAGGGTGAGATCCTCCCCGGTCCCGGGCGGCTCGGGGGCTCTCCAGGCTTCGGCCCAGACCCTGGACTCGGGGCCGCCCAGATCGTACGCCCGCAGTCGCCAGGCCAGGCTGTCCCCCACCGCGGCCGTCGAGAACACGTCGGGGTCCGGCGCGGCCAGCACCTCGTCCCCCATCGCGACGAGACGTCCGGTCGGGAACCCGGCGTCCTCCTCAACTCGAGCCGATCCAGCGAAAGTGCCCTCGGCGTCGACGGTCACGAGAGATCCGTTCCCCGGATCGGAGACGACCTGGCGTCCGTCGCGGGTCACGGCGAACCCGGCAGGGGAGGAGAGCTCGCCGGGGCCCCGTCCCTGGCGCCCGTACGACCGGATCACACCGCCGGATCGATCGAGGACCAGCGTGCGATGGTTCGTCCCGTCGAGAATGTGCAGAAGGCCAGCGCCGTCGAAGGCGGCCAGCAGGCGCTCACCGAAGGCGGGCCCCGGGCCGTCCAAGCCACCGATCCGGTACCGAACCACCGCGTCAGACCGATCGAGCATCTGGTCGGGACCGGCGGCGGGAGCCGGGTCCCCACCGCATGAGGCCACGAGCAGGAGCCAGGCCACACCCCCGGGTGAGAGGGTCGTGGTTGATAAGCGACGAAGCGCCACCGAGATTCCTCCGATGCTGAACGATCTTTTGCAACGGCCCGTCGAGAAGCGCCCCGACGTGGTAAGTCTCGAAGGGCGCATTCTCTTCCTTGTCGATGATG
Organism: Gemmatimonadota bacterium; assembly: GCA_024638395.1. GTDB lineage: Bacteria > Gemmatimonadota > Gemmatimonadetes > Longimicrobiales > Gaopeijiaceae > JAHEKK01. The sequence continues at coordinate 869 of JAHEKK010000136.1, forward strand.
CTGACCTCGTCCGGGCCCAACTGGAAGGGGAAGACCTGGCGTTGACCCCGGAGTTGAAGGCCATCCTCCGGGACCAGATCAGCACCGACGAAATCACCCCGGCCTACATCTGCTACTTCTATGACGAAACCCTGGGTGATTTTCCCTACCTCGGCCTGACCGCCGCCAATCGGACGACCGGCGAGCGGGAGGCACCGGTCACCCGGGGCAGCGTGCGGTCCGGAGGATTCGTCTGCTCGGTGGCCGGAAAGCGTCGCGGGAAGGGATCCAGCCGGGAACAGAGCCCTTACGCCGAGCTCATGGCGGGGATCCGCATCGTCGTGGGCGAGAGCATCGAGAGGATCTACAACGAGAACTGCCAGAACCTGGGGATCCTCACGACGACCGACTTCGGGGTGATCGACCGGATTCGGGCAGGCGAGGCCATCCCCCTGTCGGCCTTCACGGACGGTAAGGACGACATCACACGGCAGATCATCGAGTTCGGAGGCCTTTTCGAATTCAACATCGCCCGTCTGCAGGGGAAGGTGACGTTGCCCGTGGCGCGGGCCCTGGGGGACGATGAGCCCGGCGGTGGACCGGGCGTGTCACGGCCCATGACCCTGGCCGAGAAGATCTTTGCGCGGAAATGGGTGGTGGATGCCGCAACCGACCGCCTGGGAGTTCCCTGGGTCGAGGCGGGGGAGGCCGGCTTCTTCCGTACCGACATCCGGTTCTCCCACGAATACGTCACGCCCATGGGGGCCATCTTCTTCGAACAGAAGCTCGGACGAGACGCCAAGGTCAACGACCCGGACAGCATCCTCTTCTTCCGGGATCACCTGACTTTTCTACACAAGGCCATGAGTCAAGAGCGCATCGAGCAAGGGCTCCTCGATGTGGCGAACCAACTCGAGGTAAAGCAGCGGGAGTTCTCGGAGAAGCAGGGGATCAAGCTGTATGGTGAGCAGAAAGGCCACGTGATGGGCTCCGAAGCCATCTGCCATTCGAAGATCCTCGAGGAGTACGCGGAGCCCGGCATGCTCATCATCGGGACGGACTCCCACACACCCCACGCCGGCGCTATCGGAGCGGTGGCCTTCGGTGTGGGCACCACGGCGATCTTCAATTCGTGGATCACGAAAGACGTGAGAGTCCGGGTTCCACCATCGTTCAAGGTCGTGGTGGAGGGCACGCCTCCGGAGAACGTCACCGCGAAGGACTACATGCTCGAGATTCTCCGGCATCCCTACATCCGGGACGGCCACGCCATCGGTCAGATCATCGAGTACGGCGGTCCGGCGGTTCAGGCGCTGTCGGTAGACGAGCGGGCCACCATGACCAACATGGCTGCCGAGGTCGGAGCCTTCACCGGGATCGTCGACGCGGACCGGAAGTCGGTGGAGTTCATGGTCCAGGAGCGGGGCATGGACCGAAGCCGGGCCGAGGCCCTGGTGGAAGGGATGCAGAGCGATCCCGGCGCCAGGTACGTGAAGGTCATCGAGGTCGACGCGTCCAAGGTCCGTCCCATGGTGGCCCTTCCCGGGGATCCGGGGAACGGTCGCTACATCGAGGAGCTCGAAGGAGTCGTCCGGATCGAGATTGCCTATGCCGGGTCCTGCACGGCGGGGAAGAAGGATGACATGGACATGTACGCCCGGGTGTTTCGGGAGGCGCGGGATGATTGGGGCCTCGGCGTTCACCCCGACGTCGAGTGCTTCATCCAGTGTGGATCAATCGAAGTCCGGGAGTACGCGAGGAGCCAGGGCTATCTGGACTTGTTCCGCGAGGTCGGAGCCGCGTTCATCGAGCCCGGATGCGGGGCCTGCATCAACGCCGGACCCGGGATCACGTCTTCGGCAGATCAGGTGTCCGTGTCCTCCCAGAACCGCAACTTCCCGGGCCGGTCGGGCCCGGGGCAGCTCTACCTCGTGTCACCCTATTCCGTAGCCGCCTCGGCCGTTGCCGGCTACATCACCGGGTGGCACCCCGGGGTACCGATCGAGCCGGTGTCGCCCCTGCGGCCCGCCGGCGTCTGACGGCGCTCTCAGCGGTTTTCCGGCGACGGCAATGCCCGGGCCTCGATTCCGCCGTAGCATCCGGCCGAGGCGGACCCCGTATCGTCTGAGTCGGTCATGATGCCGATCGACACCACCGACGGGGCCGGCTTGTCGAACGCCCTGCTGTAGTCCTCGACGATATTGCGCTCGAACTCTCGCCACGTGCCGGTCGCATCGGGTCCCGATTGGACCACGATCGTCTGGACCCGGTCCGAGTAGGCGCTCTTCGCAGTGGTACCGGCCGGGTGCCGATTCCCCCAGACGTAGTTCAACGAGTGCCCAGGCAGCTTCCTTCCCTTGGCCGTCTCGGCCAGCGTGTGCTTGGCGCGGGAGAAGTATCCCTCATGGTCGCTGTCGAACCTGAAGTTCACGAAGATGCGTGCCGCGAAGTCGTCCCCTTCCTTCCGGGTCAGATCACCACCCTCCACCGTGTCGAGGACCCGGAGGCGGAACCATAGCAAAGGAAGGCGCGCGGGGTCGTAGTTCAACTCCCGTACCAGCGCTGAAGCGGATGCCTCGCTGGAAGCACACAACGCAAGACGGCCTCCCGCCTCCGCGACGGTGTACTCCGTTACGTGGTCGTCCGTGAACGGAACGGCCTCCCAGGCATGCAGCAGGCCGACCGGCTGCCCGGCGAAGCCCCCGGCCCCCTCCTCTCCCGGGGGCGTCATGGCCAGGAGGAGGAGGGTGTCGGCCTGCCCCTCCCCGAGATCGACCTGCGCGCCGATGCCGACGGCCGAATGATGGACGGCCACCGGGAGGTCGTCGCCCGCCATCGCCAGGGCGAGTAGGGCCCATGCATCCCACCTCACGGGGACGACGGACCGGCCACCGGAGGACCCGCCGGCCCGGGGCGGGCTCGCCCGGGGCTCGATTCGCGGGTCACGTGGACGCCGCCCATCCGACCCACACCGCCATCAGGCCCCCTCCCACCTGGAGGAGGAGGTTGGCGGCCACGAGGCCGGTTGCGCCGGCACGGATGAGGGAGACCGTCTCGAGGCCGAAGGCCGAGAAGGTCGTGAAGCCGCCGAGGATCCCGATCATGAGGAACGTGCGCACGCCCTCCGACAGGCCGTCCCGGGTCTGGGCCATTCCCATGAGAACGCCGATGATGAGGCAGCCCAGGAGGTTGACCGCGATGGTGCCCCAGGGGAGGGCGGTGCGGGCGGAGGCCGGTGCCAGCCAGGTCCCGACGCCGTAGCGGGCGAGGGCGCCCAGGGCGCCGCCTGCCGCGACGAAGAGTATGTGGATCATGGGGAATGGTCGCTGCTGGACTCGAACCAGCGACCCCTACGATGTGAACGTAGTGCTCTACCAACTGAGCTAAGCGACCGAGGGCCTTTGTGCAGCGTCTGTCTCAGACCGCCGAAATCCGGGCCGGAGCGGCCGGCGCCGGACCTGGGCAGTACCCCCACGGGGAATCGAACCCCGGTCTCCTGGCTGAGAACCAGGTATCCTAGGCCACTAGACGATGGGGGCATGGTTCCCGCCGCCGTCTTGATTCGCGTTCCCATGATCCGGCGACAGGGCGCAGAAGATAAGTGTCTCGAGGGAATGGGTTCAACCCCCCTGGTTGTTTTTCGCCGAAGCCCGGCCGGGACGCCGGCGCCGCCGCCTCACGGCCGCTTCTCATGCCACCCGACGGCACCGGCCTGCGCGCAGTCGCCAGGGGTCCACAGTCTTGCCGGGCGCGTTAGCTTTTCATGCTCGGGGAAACATGCTTTCCCCGGGTCGGTGGCAACGGAGTGGATCGGCTACGCGCGTTACCCATGAGGAGAGCGATGGCGAAGAAGCTTGGGAGTGAGGAAATCAAGACATGGGTGGCCTCCCAATCGGGGTGGAAGTACAAGGGCAACGCCATTCGGAAGGAGTACAAGTTTCCTTCCTTCCGGGACTCCATCGTGTTCGTGAACCGCATCGCCAGCATTGCCGATGACCTCAACCATCATCCGGACATCGACGTGCGCTACGATAAGGTCCTTCTCACCATTACGACCCACGACTCGGGTGGCGTGACGGAAAAGGACCTCTCGCTGGCGGGCAAGATCGACTTCGCCACGTCGGCCCGCTAAGGACTGCCTGTCCGGTCAAGGGACCCGCAGCACGGCGTCCACGACGATCTCCAGGCCCCGATTCACCTGATCCGGCGTCAGGACGGCCGGCGGGGTCAGTTCTAGAACGCGTCCTTCGGGACCGGCCGGTAGGGCGATCAATCCGAGGGCGAGGGCTCTTCGGGCAGCCTCCACCGCGGCGCCGGGCTCGGGAAGCTCGATCCCGATCATGAGGCCTCGGCCCCGCACCCGGACGTCCCGGTTCCCTGCAGGTCCGACGGTCAGTGCCTCACGCAGGTCCGAGAGCATCTGTCGTCCCAGGACGTCGGCGCGCTCCGCCAAGGCTTCGTCTTCGAGTACCCGAAGAAAGGCCAGACCGCTGGCGCAACCCAAGGGATGTCCGAGGAACGTACTGGTGTGGACGGCTTCTCCGGCCGAGGGTGGCCACGCCTCCATGATCGTGGCCGGGGCCACGCACGCGGACAGGGGCAGACCGCCGCCCAGCGCCTTGCCCAGGCACAGCACGTCGGGGACCGTGTCCTCCCACTCGCCGGCAAAGCGGCGGCCGGTCCTGCCGAGGCCGGTGAAGATCTCGTCGAACACGACGAGAGCCCCGTGGCGGTGAGCCGTTTCCAGCAAGCCGGGGAGGAACCCTGCCGGGGGAATGCGAACGCCTCCGCGCCCCTGGATGGGCTCGATGATTACGGCGCCGACGGGCTGGGAGGCCAGCACCCCCTCCACCGCCTCCAACCCCCGTTCGGCATCGACGGGAAAGGGGACGAAGGAGACGTGGGGAGAGAGTCGCTCGACAAAGGGCACCCGGAAGTGCTCCCGGTCGGTGACCGCGAGGGCCCCCAACGCGAGACCGTGATAGCCGCCCTCGAAGGCCAGGATACCGGTCCGGCCGGTGGCGAGTCGGGTGGTCTTCAACGCGCTTTCCACGGCGTCGGAGCCGCTCGTGCCCAGGATGGTCCGGGCGTCCGGCCACGGGCAGAGGGCGTTGAGGGTCTCGAGCAGCTCGACCTTGATCCGCGGCGGGTGGATGTCGCCCATGCCGTGAAGGAGCAGATCCGATTGACGCTGAACCGCGTCTCGGATCGTTGGATGTCCGTGACCCGCCAGAGACACGCCGAAGGCGCCGCCGAAATCGAGGAGGATGTTTCCGTCGGCGTCCTCTACGTTGGCGCCCCGAGCCCTTGTCCAGAACGGCGGCGTGTCCCGGAGGTCGGTGATGTTCCGCGACTCAACCACGCTGAGGCGTTTGGCGAGCTCCTCCGCTTTTCTTCGGCTCCGCTGCCCCGACGGCAGCCACGCGCCGAACTCGCTCAAGAGGGCTCCTCTGAGGGGTCCTCCCTGCCCGTCCGCCCGGCGACCCAGAAGAGCAGGCCGGCCGTGAAAGCCAGGGCGAGGACGGCACCGAGGGCTCCCGACGCCTGGATTCCGAACACCCAGGCGGCCACCACGACGAGGAAGCATCCGGCGTACATCACGCTTCGGTGACCGCGTCCCATTCCGTAGGCAATCGCGAGGGCTCCCACCACGGCTTGGGCCAAGGCCGACGCCACGTCCCCCAGATCGAGCAATTCCAGGGTGGTTGCGTAGCCGATGGGCACCCAGAGAAGCACGAGCCAGGCCAACACCGTGCCGTACCAGGGCCGAGAGAGTCCCGGGTCCGGTTGATGGATGCCCCAGAGCGTCAGAAGCACCACGACGCCGTACCACAGGTCGAGCCCCAGGATCGCCTCGTCACCCCGGTCGAGAGGCCCGAGGCCGGTGAGCAGGATCAGGATCATTCCCGCGAAGAGGCCCGCCACCAGGGCCCCCACGGCCCAACCCGAGCCCTCCGGGTCGCGGCGGAAGCGGAGGGCGAAGAAGGTGAGGGACGCCATGAGAACAAGGTCCAGCACCCAGATGGCCTCCTCCCAGTCCATGCCAAGGGCCCGGTCGAGGAACAGGTAGAGGAAGCCGTATCCGAAGGCCGTGTGGACGGCCGGCATGAACTGGTTCCTGTAGGACGTCACAGGCACCATGGCCAGGGGGATCGCCAGGGCCAGGAAGGCGAATCCGGCGGCGACGGGCGACCGGTCCGCCCAGGCCCGTTCCGAGTGGCCCACCGCCAGCAGCAGAATGCCGAGTCCCGCGACCTGCAGTAGATAGGCAACGGGCCGCCACCGGGTCCGGTGCTCGATCTTCAGGCCGAGGACCTGCAGGATGACTGCCACGCCGGCCAGGATCAGAGCCTCGCCCCTCCGGTCCAACAGCGTCCACGCCCACCCGAGAAAGGTCGCGGCCGCGACGATGCTGACGATGGCGGCGGCGGTGGCGAGAGCGTACTGGGCGCTTCGGGATCCAGCTGCCTCTCCCCATTCCGCGGCTTCGTCCGAAAGCGTGGAGGCCTGTTCCGGCGTTACGAGGCCCTTTTCGACCCAACGTCCTATGGCGTCCTGCACGTGGTCACTCACATCGCGCTCCCGGAGGTAGTCAGAGTGCAGCCATCGTGATCCATCCGGCCAGGCCGAAATACGCAAGCATGAGGATCAAGCCTTCCCATCTCCTGACCTTGCGGGCCGTCGTCACGATGGGCCATACCAACACCGAGAGGGCGAGCACGGCGGGAAGCTGGTGCAGCAGGGCCGACTCGGCGATGGTGAACTCCCGCAGTGAGGCGGATCCTCCCAAGACGAGGGTCAGGTTGAAGATGTTCGACCCGACGATATTGCCCACGGCGATATCGGCGTGACTTCGCATGGCGGCGACCACGGAGGTGACGAGTTCCGGCAGCGAGGTCCCAAGGGCCACC
>JAHEKK010000137.1 GCA_024638395.1 Gemmatimonadota bacterium
GATCGTTTCGCTCTCCTTCCTCCCCGGACGTGCCGGAGAGGCCGCAGACCTGTTCGAGCGGTTGGCCGTGCCCCTGTATCAACAGGACCCGGCCATGCAGCATTTCCGCGGCTTCGGCGAGGTCGAGAGCTCGATTCCACTGGATCTGATCGTCGTCAGCTCCTTCGATGGAATGGCCGGGATGGACCGGTCGAACGAGTTCCTGGCCGGTGCCGGCATTGGGGCGTTCTACAGCCAGGTTGCTCCGGTTCTTTCTCGCCACGATGACCAGTTCATCGAGATGATTCCCGACCTGGGACGGGCCGACCCGTCCTCATCCCCAAGAACGGTGCTGATCTGGTACCGGGTGGTCCCGGGAGGAGGCGGCGATTTCGAGTCCGCCGTCAGGGATGTCGTGCTCCCCCTGGAGGAGGAGCTGAACGTGCCCTCCCACACGGGCAGATTCCTCTTGGGCGACGGATGGCACTACCTACGCTTCGTGGGCGTCGAGTCGCTCGGGGCCTATCAGGCCTACCGGACCGCCTTGAGAAATGCCTACGGCTTCGGCCGGATCGACAACCGGGTTAGCGCCACGAGGGAAGTCATCGTCCGTGCCCTCGAGGGCCTGTCCGTACGCTAAGAGCGTAGTGACACGGGCCACATTGCGGCCCGGAGCCTCACCGTCGAGGTTGCAGGCCCGCATGCAGCCCTGCCCCAGGAGCCAACCAGAGTGCAGCTCGACCTCGACGAGGAGCGCCGTCGCCGAATGGTGGAGCGTATCCGGGGCTTCTTCCTCGAGTCCTTCGACGAGGAGATCAGTGAGTTCCGAGCCGAGCAGCTTCTGGACTTTGTGCTGACCCACCTGGCACCCCACCTGTACAACCAGGCCGTGCAGGACGCCCGGGCCTTCATACAGACCCGGCTCGACGACCTCGACGGGGAGGTCTACCTGCCCGATCCGGGATGAGGCCGGCGGATTCGTTGCCCTCCGGCCCCGTCGCGGCGAAACTCTCCCCTTCGGCAGCAGGGCCACGAGACCCGGAGACGGTACGCCGGGACCAGATACAGGGAGTAGACGCTTGACGCTCTGGGGAGGACGGTTCGCCGATGGCCTGGATAGCGCCATGGAGCCCCTCAATCGATCCCTCGATGTTGATTGGCGTCTGTGGCGTCAGGACATCGAGGGTAGCCGTGCCTGGGCCGAGGCGCTGGCGAAGGCGGAGGTCATCACCCCAGGCGAAAGCGCGGAGCTGTCCCGGGGCCTCGACGCCGTCGAGGCGCAGTTGACGGACGCTCCGGGGCCGGCCCTCTACCCCGACGAGGACGTCCATTCCCTGGTAGAGCGTCTGCTCACCGAGCATGTCGGTGCGGTAGGGGGCAAGCTCCATACGGGCCGGTCCCGCAACGATCAAGTGTCTACCGACTTTCGTCTGTGGGGGCTACGGGCGGCTGAGCGGGTTCGCGGGGATCTGAGAGCGGTGGCTGCCGTCATCACCCGGACGGCGGAGCAGCAGGGGCTGCTTCCGATGCCCGCCTACACCCACCTGCAGCAGGCCCAGCCGACCTCGGCGGCCCACTGGCTCCTGTCTCGAGCGTGGCCCCTCGTCCGGGATCTCGAGCGATTCGAGGGAGTCGAGGACGCGTGCTCGGTATTGCCCTTGGGGTCCGGCGCGGTGGCCGGCTGCGCATTTCCCATCGACCGAGCGGGACTCGCAAAGCGGCTCGGCTTTCGCCGGGTCTCCGAGAATTCGACGGACGCCGTGTCCGACCGCGATTGGGCTGCCGAATTCGTCTTTGCCGCGGCCATGGTGGGCGTCCATCTGTCCCAGTTCGCGGAAGACCTGGTCCTCTTTTCCAGCCGTGAATTCGGTTTCGTGACCCTGGGAGATGGGTTCACGACCGGTTCATCCCTCATGCCTCAGAAGAAGAATCCCGATGTGGCGGAGCTGGTGCGGGGGAAATCGGGACGGCTCATGGGCAACGTGACCCGGATCTTGACGGTGTTGAAGGGTCTCCCCACCGGGTACAATCGCGATCTGCAGGAGGACAAGGAGGCGGTGTTCGACTCGGCGGACACGCTCCTGCTGGTTCTTCCGGCCGTTGCGGGCGCAATTGGGAGCATGACGCTCCATGGGCCGGCGATGGAGCGAGGGCTGGGTGCAGAGCTCTTCGCCACCGATCTGGCCGACTACCTGGTGGCCAAAGGCGTCCCCTTCCGTGAGAGCCATCACGTCGTTGGGCGTCTCGTGCGCCTGGCCGAAGACTCGGATCGGGATCTAGCCGGCCTTTCGGCTGGGGAAATGAAGTCCGTCCACGAAGCCTTCGAGGGCGACGTCCAAAGCGTCTTCGATGTCCGACAATCACTGGAGTCCAGGTCGGTGAGCGGAGGGACCTCCCGCACGGCCCTCGCAGCTCAGATATCGGAGATCCGCGCGCGACTGGCCGAGTGAGGCCGCGGCAACCCACCGCCGAGGCGTCGCGGAGGGCCGTTCCGGCGAGCGTTGCGCGCGGGGTACGGCGATTGCGATCGAACGCTCACGCCCCATTGCGCCTGCCACGACGCCGGGACAGGTTCCGGCCCAACCGGGGGATGGGGCGCGCCGTCCGGGCGTCTTGACCCCTCTCCGCATCACACCGGTGCCGGCGACCCCACGGGTCCTCCCGGTCCCGACGATCAAGGAAAAATGCCGATGGAGTTGGGTGCGTTTTCAGTCAGCCTCGCGGTCAAGGACCTGGGCGCCTCAAGGGCTTTCTATGAGAAGCTCGGGTTCGCAGAGATGGGAGGAGACGGTGAGCACTACGTGATCATGGCGAACGGCGCCTCGGTCATCGGTCTCTTCCAGGGCATGTTCGAGCAGAACATCCTCACCTTCAATCCGGGGCTCTCCCAGGCGAAAGAGCAGCTTTCCGAATTCACCGACGTCCGGGAGATCCGCGCAGCGCTGGTGGAGGCGGGCATAGAGATGACGTCCGATACCGATCCCGACGGCACGGGCCCGGCGCACATCGCTTTCATCGACCCTGATGGGAATCCCGTCCTCATCGATCAGTTCTTCCCCAAGCCCAGCGCAGCGTGACGCGGGTCACCTACCGCCCATTAGCGGAGAGCGATTCCATGAATGTTCCACGACCAGTGTGCCAAGGATTTCGTGAGGAGGGTGCTCCCCCGGTTCGCGGCTTCTCGTGGCCGGTCTTCGCGATTGCCGCCTCGGCCCTGGTGGGAAGCTGTGGTCCGGGCCCGGCCGATGACGAGGCCACAGCCCGTCCCGAATCCGGAACAGCACCCACGTTCGAGGTAGATGCGACCTGGCCGCTGACCATGGCCAACGATTGGATCCTGGGCGCGATCACTGCCGTGTTCGTAGACAGCCAGGACCACGTCTGGATTGCTCATCTGCCAGAGACCTTGACGCCCGAGGAAACCGCGGCGGTGCAGGTGCCCCCCATCGGCACGTGCTGCATCCCGGCGCCGTCGGTGATCGAGCTCGACGCTGAGGGCCGTGTGGTTCAGGGGTGGGGCCACCCGGGAGATGACGTGGAGACGTACCCGAGGAACCCCCATGGCCTCTTCGTGGACCACAACGGCTTCGTATGGGTGGGGACGTACCGCCATCACCGCTTGATGAAGTTCACCCGGGACGGCGAACACGTCATGACGATCGGTGAGTACGACGTCACGGCCGGCAGCAACGACACCAGCCTCCTCGGCGGACCGGCCGGCATCTGGGTGAATCCGGCCAACAACGAGGTGTTCATCGCGGACGGCTACGCCAATCGCCGGGTCGTCGTTTTCGACGGCGAGTCGGGTGAGTACCTGAGGCACTGGGGCGCCTACGGCGAAGTGCCTGATGACGAGTACGAATACGACTACGCCAATCGGAGTCCGGACGATGACCCGCCACAGGAATTCTCGACGGTCCACGGCCTCATCGGATCGAACGACGGCCTGATCTACGTTGCGGACCGCCGCGGCAACCGGATCCAGGTCTTCGACCAGGGTGGAGCGTTCGTTGCGGAGAAGACGATAGCTCCCCGGACCCTGGCTTCGGGATCGGCATTCGTCGTAGCTCTCTCTCCCGACGAGGCTCAAGAATGGCTCTACCTTGCAGACGGCACGAACCACAAGGTCTGGGTCCTCGACCGCGAGTCCCTCGACGTGGTCGGGGAGTTTGGCCGAGGCGGGAGGCAGTTGGGACAGTTCCTGAGACCCCACGGGATGAGCGTGGACTCTAGAGGGAACATCTACGTGGGCGAGGCGTCGACGGGACGGCGCATCCAGCGGTTCATTCCCGGGTGGGGGGCGCCGTGATCGCACGCGTATGGCACGGCTGGACCACCCCGGAGAACGCTGATGCCTACGAGGCGCTCCTGTTGAGCGAGATCCTGCCCGGCATTGCCCGGAAGCAGATCCCGGGATACCACGGGGCCCACGTCTTTCGTCGTGACCAGGGTCACGAAGTGGAGTTCGTCACCACGATGTGGTTGGACTCACTGGATTCGGTCATCGCGTTCGTCGGAGAGGACTACGAGGCGGCATACGTTCCACCCGAGGCTCAGGCGGTACTGTCGCGATTCGACGCTCGGTCGGCTCATTACCAAGTCCTGCAGGAGCCCGCGTCATGACGGTTTCGGCCTCGCTTCTCCAATGATCGAAGATCTGGGGCACGTCGCCGCCAAGGGGGGCACATGACCCGAGGGCCGCCGCAGCGCCCGTTGGACGAACTGATCGCGGAATTCCCGGTGGCCAAGACCCATACGTTCATGAACCATGCGGGGGTGGGGCCGGCCTCTCGCCGGGTCGTGAGCGCCGTGTCGAACTTCATGGAGTCCCTGGCCCACCTCGGCCAGGTCGACTTCGACGAGTGGGAAGAGATCGTCGACGAGTGCCGCGGGCGGTTCGCTCGGCTCGTGGGGGCGGAGCCAGGCGAGATCGCAATGGTCCGGAACACCTCCCACGGCTTGGGACTCGTTGCCGCCGGGCTGGACTGGAGGGCCGGTGACAGAGTGGCGGTCGCGACCGGGATCGAGTATCCGAGCAACGTATATCCCTGGCTGGACCTTGCCCGCAGAGGCGTCGTCGCCCTCGATGAGATCCACGCCGAGGACGGCGCCGTCACGGTCGACGCCGTGGAACGAGCCTTACGGGCCGAGACGAGGTTGGTGGCCGTGAGTGCCGCCCAATACGGGTCTGGGGCGATCACGGACCTGGAGCCCCTCGGGAGCCTCTGTGCGCAGCACGGAGCCCTCCTCTGTGTCGACGGGATCCAGGTGGTGGGTGCGCTTCCCGTGGACGTCAAGCGTGCCGGCATCCATTTCCTTTCGGCGGACAGCCACAAGTGGATGCTCGGCATCAGCGGTACGGGCGCTTTCTACGTGGCTCCGGAGGTCATGGATCAACTCCGCCCTCCCCTATTGGGATGGCGGAGCACGTCACAGGCCTTCGACTTCGATCGGGTGCTGCTGGAGTTGGCGCCCACGGCCCAGCGGTATGAGGAAGGGTCCCTTCCGGTGCCTCTGGTCGCGGGATTCAGCGCGGCTCTGGAGTTGCTCGAGGAACTGGGTGTGGACCGTGGAGAGAAGATCATCACGGAGCGGACGGCGGCCCTGGCCCGGGGGTTGGAGGACCTGGGATGCATCGTAGGCCCCCGTCCCGAACTCCGGAAGCACATCGTCACCTGTCGTCACGACAAGGTGGCTCCGCAGGCCATGCTGGACGCGCTGGGGCGCCGCGACGTCGTGGCCTCCGTGCGCCGGGGGGCTCTGCGGCTCTCGCCCCACTTCTACAATACCGCTGAGGATGTGGACGTCGTGCTGGAGGCTGTGAGCGCGGTCGTCACCTGACGCGGGCGGCGTGCCGTCGCCCGGCCGCTCGTGGGCCCGGGCGACGGCCTTCGCGTCGGTCTGTCGCACCCGGCCCACGTGCTTCCCGGTCCGTTTGGGAACAGTACGAGGCGAGGCGCCGTTCCAGGAAGGAGCGCAAACCGAACAGGCAGGTGGGGAAGATGTCCATAGACAGGGTCGTCGGAGGCACGCCCGTGGTGCGGCTGGCTCGGGTCGTGCCGGAGGGAGCCGCCGAGGTATGGGTCAAGCTGGAGGGGATGAACCCGGCGGGATCGATCAAGGACCGAACCGCTCTGGCCATGGTGCTGGACGCCGAGGCGCGGGGGGTGCTTCGTCCGGGCGACGAGATCGTGGAGCCGACCTCGGGAAACACCGGTATCGGACTCGCCCAGGTAGCGGCCGCCCGCGGCTACAGTCTCACGCTGTGCCTCCCGTCGTCGATGAGCATCGAGCGGAAGCGCACGCTGATGGCCTATGGCGCCCGCCTGCATCTGACGGACCCGGAGCGCCGCATGCTCGCAGCGATCGAGGAGGCAGAGAGGATCTCGGTCGAGACCGGAGCCTACTACCCCAATCAATTCAGCAATCCGGCGAACCCCAGGATCCACTACGACACCACGGGACCGGAACTCTGGCAGGCGCTGGAAGGGCGGATCGACGCTTTCGTGTATGGATCAGGGACCGGGGGCACCATCTCCGGGGTGGGCCGGTACCTGAAGGAGCGGAATCCCGACGTGGTCGTGATTGCCGTCGAGCCTGCGCGTTCGGCGGTCATCTCGGGCCAGGAACGGGGCCAACATCGGTTCCAGGGCATGGGGCCCGGATTCGTCCCACCCAACCTCGATCGGAGCATCCTCGACCGCGTCATCCCGGTCTGGGAAGAAGAGGCGTTTCCTCTCGCGCGCCGTGTGGCCAGAGAAGAGGGACTGTTTCTGGGCATGAGCTCGGGCGGGATACTCCACGCTGCCCTGCAGGTCGCTGAAGAGCTGGGACCGGGCCACCGAGTCGCCACCATCTCTCCTGACTCCGGCGCCCGCTACCTCTCTACGGAGCTCTACTCGGGAGAAGGAGACAGCGAGGCGGAGGACGAGGCCGAAGACGCGGCGCCTCGGCCGGCCCGTGTCCGAACGTCGGCTTGAAGGCTCTCGCAAAGGCGACTGCGGGCTGATCACCGGTCGCCGAGCGTTGCGAGGACCGCCTCGCCGAAGGCTGGAAGGCGACTAGCCCACCACCACCCGGTCGTCTGGTGGTGGCCATGAACAGCTGTCGCCAGAATAGTACCCAACCGACGCCACGTGATGGGTCCATCTGGGAAGGCGGGAGAGCTCGTGACAAGACGTCCGCAGAGGAGTTCCGGAGCCGGAGGGGGCAGGCTCCGTCGGCGCCGCTGGGCATGCGCTCCGGTCCTGCTTCTGTTCTCCGCCGGCTGCGGGGGAGGGGACGTCACGGAGTACGAGATTGAAGTGCTCCGTGCGCTGCCCCACGATTCGACCGCCTATACCCAGGGTCTTGTGCTACACGACGGCCACTTCTTCGAGAGCACGGGACGCTACGGTCAGTCGACGCTGAGGCGGGTCGACATGGCGACCGGCGCCGTGCTGGAAAGCCGGTCCCTGGACGAGGACCTGTTCGGGGAAGGTCTTGCTCGGGTAGGGGACTCGCTCGTCCAGCTTACCTGGAAGGAAGGCAAGGCGATCGTGTACGGCATCCCTGGGCTCGATTCCATCAGCGCCTTCGAGTACGAGGGCGAAGGTTGGGGGCTTTGCCATGATGGCACGTCCCTGTACATGTCTGACGGGAGCGCAACGCTGACGGTCCGTGATCCCGAGACGTTTCAGACTACCGGTACCGTACCCGTTACCCGAAACGGCTTCTCGGCCCGTGACCTCAATGAGCTGGAATGCGTGGGGGATCACGTCTGGGCCAACGTCTACCTG
>JAHEKK010000138.1 GCA_024638395.1 Gemmatimonadota bacterium
GTCCACTTCCTGATGACGTACCTGACGACCTCCGTCTCCGAGCGTGTGGTTGCGGATCTCCGCAGGGACCTCTTCGACCATCTGGTGGGCTTGGCGCCCGGGTTTTTCGAGACCGGTCGCATAGGAGAACTAGGATCTCGGTTCTCATCTGACGCCGGCCGGATCCAGGATGTGATTCGCTTCGGGATCCCAGAGCTGGTGCGCCAGGGGCTCTATCTGGCCGGGGCCATCGTACTGGTGACGATCACCCACGCCAAGCTGACGCTCATCACCATGATCGCCATTCCCTTCGCAGCGGCCGTCGGGATGGCCTTCGGGCGACGAGTGAAGCGCTTCAGCACGAGAGTGCAGGATTCGTTGGCATTGGCCGTCGCCCGGGCGGAGCAGGTCTTCACCCAGATCCGGGTGGTCCAGAGCTTCGGTCAGGCCCGGGCCGAGAGCCATGAGTTCAGCCTCGAAATGGACCGGATCCGGGACACAGGGTTGGAGCGGGGCGAGGCGCGGGCCGTCCTGGTGGGGGTCGTCACCTTCACTGCCTTCGCCGCCGTCGTGGTCGTTCTGTGGCAGGGCGGGCGCCTCGTCCTGGCCGGCGATCTCACCCCGGGCACCCTGGTGGCCTTCCTGCTTTACGCGGTGACCATCGCCGGGGCCATCACGTCCCTCGCCGGCTTCTGGAGCAACTTCCAGGAGGCGGCCGGCTCGGCGGAGCGCATCTTCGAGCTTCTCGACTCCCAGGACACCATCGTCGAGCGGCCGACGCCGAGGCTCCTGGAAAACCCCAGGGGCGCCGTTCGCTTCCAGGACGTCTGGTTCCGGTACGGGCCGGAGCAACCGTGGGTTCTGGAGGGGGTGAATCTCGAGTTGCTACCTGGTACGACCGTGGCGCTCGTGGGCGTGTCCGGTGCCGGAAAAAGCACCGTCGCCAGCCTCCTCCCGCGGTTCTACGACGTGACCGCGGGGTGGATCACGATCGACGGGACGGACATTCGCGACATGTCCCTGGAGCAGCTCCGGGGCCTCATCGGCATCGTGCCGCAGGAGCCCATGCTCTTTGCTGGGACGATTCGCGAAAACCTCCTCTATGCGCGGCCTGGGGCCACGGGCGCCGAGGTGCTGGAAGCCGCGAAGCTGGCCCACGCGGACGGGTTCATCCGGGGGTTTCCCGAGGGATTCGATCAGCGTGTGGGCGAGCGCGGCGTGACCCTGAGCGCCGGGCAGCGCCAGCGGATCGCCATTGCCAGGATGTTTCTCAGGCGGCCCCGCATCCTCCTGCTGGATGAAGCTTCCAGCGCTCTGGACGCCGAGAGTGAAGGGTTGGTCCAGGACGCTCTGTCACGGCTCATGGCAAAGTCCACGACGTTGGTGATCGCACACCGCCTCTCGACGGTGATGGCGGCAGACTGGATCGCCGTCCTGGACGAGGGGCGCATTCGCGCCAAGGGGCGTCATCCGGACCTTCTCCGCCGGTCCTTCGTGTACCAACGCCTATACCGGCGCCAGTGGCAGGCCGCCGCCCGAAAAGTGGAGTGGCCGAGCTACGCTACCCCTGCCGCCGATGCGCCCGAAGTCGTGGACTGGTCGAACATCCCCTCGGCGGGGGCGGAGGAGCTGTCATCCCCTGCCGTCGATGAGTCCGGGCCCGAGACGTTGCCGTTCTCCAGCCAGGCGTAACGACCCTCCAACGTGCGCTGAGCCAGCCGGTAGGTCCGGGAGTCCTCGTTGCGGAACAACTCCCGGAAATGGCCGCGGATGCGGAGCCGGGCCAGCCTGCAAGCATGATCCGCCAGCTCGTGGGCTGTCAGGTCGGCGGGATCTTGCCGGGTTCGGCGGGCTGCGCTGACACAGCAAGCCGTCATCACGAAGAGCTCGCTACCGATATCCACCAACCTGCCCAGAACGGCCTGGCGCTTCTCCAGCCCCGGCCCGAATCGGACCATGGCGTAGAAGAGGCTCCGGGCAAGTCGACGGGCGGTACGGTCCACATACCGGAGATGCCCGGCCAGCGGGCCGAACTCGCCGTACCGCGGCCACCGGCCCCAGCCGAGCCACCGGGTCGGATACCAGCCCGCGTAGAAGACCCCTGCCTTCAGCGCGGCCGCGATCCGGCGCCCCATGGGGGCTCGGGGATTGACCATGTCACCGGCTACGGCCAGGTGCCGGTCGACAGCCTCACGGGCGATGAACAGCCGCATGATCTCGCTGGAGCCCTCGAAGATCAGGTTGATGCGCATGTCCCTTACCATGCGCTCCAGGGGTGCGGGCATCTCGCCCCGGGCTTTGAGGGACGCAGCGGTCTCGTACCCCCGCCCACCTCGGATCTGGAGGGCGTCGTTGACCAGCACCCAAGCCTTCTCGCTGTGCCAGAGTTTGCCCGCGGCGGCTTCGAGTCGGATGTCGAACCGTTTGGCATCGGACATGGCCGCCGTCAGCTCGACCACGGCGTCCATGGCGAAGGTGTCCGCCGTCATCCTGCCCAACATCTGGGCCACGGCGTCATGCTTGCCCACCGGCGCTCCCCACTGCACGCGCTCTGCCGCCCACTTCCGCGAAACCTCGACGCAGGTCTTGGCCCCGGCCGTGCAGAACGCAGGAAGGGCCAGCCGACCCGTATTCAGGGTGATGAGGGCGAGCTTGAGTCCAAGCCCCTCGCCCCAAAGCAGGTTCTCCTTCGGCACCTTCACGTTGCGGAAGTGCATGACGCCGTTGGAGATCCCGTGGAGTCCCATGAACCGGCAGATGTGGCCGACCTCGACGCCTTCCCAATCGCGCTCGACGATGAAGGCCGAGATGGGCCGCTTCGACTTCACACCCTCCCGGGGTGGCGTCCGGGCCATGACCACCATCAGATCTGCACGGGGACCGTTGGTGGTCCAGAGCTTCTCTCCGTTGAGGACGTAGTGGCTCCCGTCCTCCGAGAGTTCGGCAACGGTCGACATGTTGGCGGGATCGGATCCAACCTCGGCCTCGGTCAGCGCGAAGGCCGACAGGGCCCCCTTCGCCAGGCGGGGCAGGTACTTCTGCTTCTGCTCCTCCGTCCCGAAAAGAACCAGTGGCGTGGGGACGCCGATGGATTGGTGAGCCGAGAGGAAGGCCCCGGTGGATGCGCAACGGCTCGATACGATGGCGAGGGCGCGGTTGTACGACACCTGAGAGAGGGCAAGACCACCGTACTGCTGTGGGATTTTGATCCCGAAAGCCCCCAGCTCGGCCAGACCCTCCAGAACGGCATCCGGCACCCATCCCTCCTGGTCGAAGGCGTCACCGTCGATGTGCTCGTTCGCGAAGGTCTCGAGACGCGCAAGGAAGTCGGCAGCCCGCGTCTGCTCTTCCGCGTCGGGCTCCGGATGGGGATGGATGAGGGACAGGGACAGGCTACCTGCGAACAACTCCTTCATGAAGCTGCGCTGTTTCCATTGCTCTTCGCGGGCCGCCTCGGCGACCGCGCGGGACTCGTCCTCGGTGGCGAATCGATTGTCGCTCATGCTTTGTCCCTCACTGAGGCCCCTTGCACCTGGCGGCTGGCTGGTGCTCCCGGGGCGATGAGTCTGGACAGGTCGTCGAAGTGCTCCTCGGCGTCGGCCTCGCCAACGGCGATCAACTCCTGAAGATAGTTCGGCTGGAACATCACGAGGCTCAAGAAGTCGGGGGAATCCGTCTCCTTGGTGCCCAATCCGCGCGTAAGAAACCGGAACGCCTTGGGAAGCTCGGGCTCGTACTGGTTGGCCAGCTTCCCCAGGTCGACCGACGGCCGCATGGTCACCAGGCGAATAGGACGCATACCCATTCGATCCTCCCGGTTGGGAATCCCCTCCAAGAGGCCGTTGATTCGGCGGAGGCGGTGGGCGTCCTGGTCGAGGAGATCCAGGAATACGGCATTCATGAGCACTCCAGCGATCTGTGCTGGAGGTGGATACCCCGCCACGGATGGGACGTTCGCCTCCGCGAAGGTGCGATCGTGGCGGGTACTGATGGCGAGGATGCGAGCCGCCCCCAGATGCAGGGCCGGCGAGAGGGGCGCCGTCAGCCGGATCCCGCCGTCCCCGTACCACTCCGCGCCGATCTGCACCGCCGGGAACATGAGGGGCAGAGCCGCCGATGCCATCACGTGCTCGATGGTCATCGTGGTGACCCGGGACCGCCGATTCGGCCTCTCCCAGTGGGCGATGCCCCTTCCCTGGACCCAGGTCACGGATTGGCCGGTGGAATAGTTGCTGGTGCTCAGTGCGACGGCCTTCAGCCGACCCGTCTCCAGGTTGTATCGGATCCCTGTGATCTCGGACTTCACCGCATGAAGCGCCTCCGTCAGGAAGCCCCTGAGGGGGTCCGTGTCCACCAGACCCCGGACCCTGATGACTCCCCCGCTGCCTCCCGAGACCAGTTGCTTGCTCCATCTGAGGACCTGTCGATAGAGCGACCTGAAGTCGGTCCGGAACACGTCGTCGACGGTCAGGTGGGACCAGAGTTGGCCGAGCTCCTGTCCGGCCTGCCGAAACGTACCGTGGTGGGCGGCAAGATGGGCCGCGTTGATGGCCCCGGCGCTCACCCCGGTGATGATGGGAATCGAGAGATCGGGGAACTTCCTGGAAAGAAAGCGGAGTACGCCCACCTGATAGGCGGCCCGGGCCCCGCCTCCGGTGAGAACCAGGCCCAGGTCGCCGGGACCCTGCTGGGGCCCGTCAGGAATTATCACGATGCACCGCGTCCTCGGAGTAGGAGGCGCGAAGTCCGAGGAAGCTCTCCTTGAGGGCGTCCCTGGCGTCGGCTGGCACGGAAAGGTTCATTCAAGTGAGGGTTGGAGCGAGGCCGGTTTCCACCCCATCGAATCCCGGTTACGGAGGAGCAGTTTCGTGGGCGACCCAGGGAGCGTCAACTTGAGGCCCTCGTACGGATGGTCTCTCCTGGGGCAAGGGTCTCGGTGCTGAGTCGTCTCGGTGTGCTTACGGCGCTGGTGGGGATGGTGCTGGTGGAGGCGGCGCCCTCGGTCGGCCGCGGGGGCAGCGCCACGGGGGGCGGCTGGCCGGGAAACGGGGCGCCGGTGGCTCTTTCGGGACGGGCTTCTGTTCCGGCTTCCCCCGGGGAAGAACAGGTTCCGCCTGGGCATGTGGGGTCGGAAACCTGCGGCGAGTGTCATGGGGAGGCCTATGAGGCTTGGTCCGCGTCCACCCACGGCACGGCGGGGGGACCCCCGTCGCCGGCTACGGTCATCGCGCCTTTCGATGGCCGCCCCATCCAGTTCGCCGACGCGACCGTGACCCCGGTGGTCTCGGATGAGGGGGCGTACCTCTTCCGGATCGCGCGCTCCGAGCGTCCCGTTCAAGACTTGATCGTCGACGGGGTCATTGGCGCCGGTCACATGGTGGGAGGGGGCACCCAGGGATTCGTGTCCAGTTTCCCCGACGGCACCCGCCGCTTCCTTCCGTTCGACTATTCCGAAGACCTGGACACGTGGTTCTGCAACACCGCGTTCGTTGCCGGATTCTGGGTTCCCGGCGCAGACCGGGCTGCCCTCCGGGGGGATGCCGGATGGTTGCCCATCACCCCCGACATGCGAATGACCGAGTGCGGTGACTGGCCGCCGGCCCGGATCCTGGGGACGAACCGGCGCTTCGCCAACTGCCAGAATTGCCACGGAAGTCAGATCGAGGTCGCCTTCGAAGAAGAGCTGGGCCGCTACGAGACGCGGGTCGGCGGCCTCGATATCAATTGCGAGTCCTGCCATGGTCCCGGGGAGAACCACGTTGGGCGGGCCCTGTCGGGGGCGCTGTCCACCTCTTCGGATCTGGGCATCGCGGTTCTGGACACCCTGGGTGTCGACGCCTCGCTCCGTACCTGCTTCCAGTGTCATGCGTTGAAGAGGGCGCTGGGGGATCAGGTGGCCGGCCTGGAAGTGGACTACTCACTGGGGCTCCCCCTTGTCGGCGGCGACAGGCCCCTTTTTCCGGACGGCCGTATCCGGACCTTCGCATACCAGCAGAACCATCGTGCGAGCGCCTGCTACCTATCGGGATCCATGACCTGTGTCGATTGTCATGATCCCCACAGCCAGGGGTACCGGGACCCCTTCGGCAACGGCCTGCCCGGACGCTTCGACGATGGACAATGCACATCGTGCCACGCGAGCAAGGCCGTCGAACCGGAGGCTCACACCTTCCATCCCAGAGGCTCCGAGGGCGCACGATGCGTGTCGTGCCACATGCCCTACCTGCAGCACCCGGCCCTGAGCGGCGCCATCCCCTACGGCCGTTCCGACCACACCATTCCGGTACCCCGGCCTGGCTTTGACGAATCGATGGGCGTCCAGTCGGCCTGTGCCCGATGCCATGCGGATCGATCTCCACAGGTCCTGGCCGCCCAGGCGGAGTCCTGGTGGGGAGACATGAAGCCCCACTCGGGGGTCGTCGGGGCACTCATGGCGGCGGAAGGCGTGATCGTGCCGGGCCGGGAGCCCCGAAGCGCGGCTTCGGGGACGGCCCGGGAGGAAGCCCTGATCGCCGCCGTGAGGGCCGGGGAGCGCCAGGGGCTCGGGAAGCTGATGGCCCTGGACGCTTGGGTCCTTTCGATGATCGAGAGCGGCGCCGTCGAAACGGGCGGGGACGGCTCGGCCCTGACCGCCGAAGCCCGCTCCGCCCTCCTCGCCCTGGCCGGCGACCGGGACCCGGACGTGCGGGCAGCGTCGTTGGCCGCGCTCCAGTCACTCGCGGGAGACGACGAGGAGATCAGGGCCCGCCTCGACGGCGCCCGGCAGGGCGAGGACGATCCGGAAGCGCTGGAGCGAAGATGGGCCGCCGCGCTGACGCAGTGGGCGTTCGTGGCGGGGCGGAGCCGAGGGAGCCAGAGTCAGCTCGCCCTCCTACGCCGAGCCCAGGAAGTCCGGCCCAGGGCCCCTGAAACCCTGGTTGGACTGGCGGCGGGCCTGGCGGACGTGGGAGCCCTCGAAGAGGCCGTACAGGTGTATCTGGAGGCCCTTCGGCTCCAGCCGGAGAACCCCGTGGCCCTCGTGAACCTGGGCCTGAACCTGGAAGTTCTCGGCCGGGACGCGGAGGCCGAGGCCGTGTACGGTCAAGCCGTGGCCGTTCGCCCCACGGAGGCCGTCGCGCATCTCAACCTGGGGAATTCCCGTTTCCGCCGGGGCGATCTCGAGGCCGCCATCGAGTCCTACCGGGAGGCGGTGAGATTCGACCCCGGCCTGTCTCGCGCCCACTTCTATCTGGGCGTAGCGCTGGTCAACACGGGGAGGGCCGCCGAAGCGCTGCCGTCTCTGTATGATGCGCTGGAATTTGCCCCGGCCGACGCGGAAGTGTTGGACGTGTTGCGGCAGGTCGAGGCGGCCCTGGGCCGCTAGGTAGCGTCCACGGAGGCCCCTTGATTGTGGGATCGGAAGGGTCGCCTCGTCCAAACAGGGCTCTTGTCACTATCATTGGCGTTCGATCGTTTGCGGTTACGCCCAGGAGAGGAGAAGGCCCCGTATGAAACCACTCGCTACCGTTGCGCTTGTAGGGGCCCTCGTGCTCCCTGCCTGCTATACCTACTCGCCCAGCACCGTCGGTGAGCTCACACCTGGAGATCAGGTACGGGCTCGCCTGACCGGAGCGCAGTTCGACGAGTTGGACGAACACCTCCCGGGCGGAGACCGCGTCCTCGAGGGCGAGGTGATCGAATCGGGAGACGGCGGCATCCTCCTCGAGGTGCCGGTGGCCACCAGC
>JAHEKK010000139.1 GCA_024638395.1 Gemmatimonadota bacterium
CACGGGCCGCGGAAAACGCGCACTTCGTCCTGCCCATCACCACCTTTGCCGAGCAGGAAGGGACCTTCTTGAATGCCCAGGGCAGGGTCCAACGCTTCTGGCAAGGATTGCAGCCGCCCCAGGGGGCGCGCCCGGCGTGGCTGGTTCTGGGGGCACTCGCCGTGGCTCTCGAGGGCCGCGGAGAGGCGGCGCCGCAAACCGCCGCACAGGCCTTCGCCAGGGTCGCACGGGATACCGAAGCCTTGAGCGAGATGACCTACGAGACCCTCGGGACCGCCGGCGCGCTGGTGGCCGAGGGGGCCCCGGCATGAACGAAATGCAGCAGCTGGATACGCTCTGGTTCGTGATCTTCGGCGTGGCCAAGGTGCTGGGCGTGTTCACGGTAGTCATGCTGGGTGTAGCCTACATGACCCTGGCGGAACGCCGCGTATCCGCGTTCATCCAGGACCGGCACGGTCCCAATCGGGTGGGGCCGTTCGGGCTCTTGCAGCCCATCGCCGACGGCATCAAGAACTTCATCAAAGAAGAGACGATGCCGGGGACGGCGGCCAGGTTCTACTTCATCTTGGGACCCACGTTGGCCATCATGCCTGCCGTGGTCACGTTCGCCGTGATTCCCGTCGCCTCTCCGCTCCCGACGCCGGTGGGAACCGTCGACATGATCGTGGCCGACGTTCCGATCGGAATTCTGTATATCCTGGCGCTTTCGTCCCTGGCCGTATACGGCATCGTCCTCTCGGGCTGGGCGTCCAACAACAAGTACGCGTTCCTCGGCGGGCTTCGGGCCTCGGCCCAGATGATCTCCTACGAGGTTGCTCTGGGACTCAGCGTCATCGCGGTGCTCCTCCTTGCCGGCAACGTCACCCTCACCGAAATGGTGTGGCAACAGCAGCAGTTGGGCCTCTGGTTCGCGCTTCCCCTGTCGTTGGCGTTCATCTTCTTCGTGATCTCGGCTTTCGCAGAAACCAACCGCCTCCCCTTCGACATGCCGGAGGCCGAGTCCGAGCTCATCAGCGGATATCACACCGAGTATTCGGCCATGAAGTTCTCCATGTTCTTCATCGCCGAGTACGCCCACATGCTCACGGCATCCGCACTCATGGCCACGCTTTTCCTGGGTGGGTGGGATATCCCGATCTGGAAGGGCGACAACATGTTCTGGCACGAGGGCGCCTTGATCCAGGGCTTCGACGCTTCCGGCGCCGCCATTCCAGCGACGCCGACCGTCCTCAAAACGCTGCTCACGTTGGCCGCCTTCACCGTGAAGACGTCCTTCTTCGTGCTCCTGTACATCTGGGTGCGTTGGACACTCCCCCGATTCCGCTACGACCAGGTGATGCATCTCGGCTGGAAGGTCATGCTGCCCATGTCCCTGGGGTATGTGGTCATCGTGGCGGCGACCATGCTGGTCCTCGACCAAGTGGGGGTCCCCTTCGGACTTACCTATGGCTTGGCGCTGACCGGGGTGAGCGCCATATGCACAGTGGCTTTCTTGTTCTTCATTGATCGCGACCGGATCATTTCGGGCGCTCACCGCCGGAAGTCGGGCCGACGGACGGCTGGTCGCACGTTGGCTTCCGGCGAGCGAGCATAGGGAGGGAACGAATGGCCATCTCCGTGAAAGTGATGAAGCGCCCCGAAGCCGGTCGCACGTCTTACATGCGCGCCACCCTCAAGGGGATGAGCCTCACATTCAAGCACATGGTGAACCCCCGGACCGTGACCCTGCAGTATCCGGAGGAACAGCCCGACTTGAGTCCGAGGTGGCGGGGGACCCACCGCATGGAGGTCCATGCGGATGGACGGCCGAAGTGCGTGGCCTGCGGCCTCTGCCCCACCGTCTGCCCGGCCAACTGCATCCGCCTCGTAGGCGGCGAGGACGACCAGGGCAACCGGTATCCCATCGTGTACGAAATCGACGAATTCCGCTGCATCTTCTGCGGAATGTGCCAGGAGGTCTGTCCGGTCGAAGCGATCCACGTTGGAAGGCACTTCGAGAACGCCGAATACACCCGGGACCGATTCGTCTACGACCTCGACCGTTTGATGGAGCAGGAGCACCCGACCACCCTCCTCTGGGATCCCTCCGACTCCCGTTCAGAATGACCGAAATCCTCTTCATGGTCTTTGCGGCGGTTGCCATCGGGGGCGCCATCGGCGTAGTTGCCGGCCGCAGCCCCATTGCCAGCCTCCTCTTCATGGTGGCGACCCTCGCGAGCGTATCCGGGATCTACGTGCTGTTCGAAGCCCACTTCCTTGCGGCGATCCAGGTGATCGTCTACGCGGGGGCCATCATGGTCCTCTTCCTGTTCGTCATCATGCTGCTGAATCTGGGCCACGACTATCAGCGAGACGTGAAGACAGGGCTCTGGGCCATCCTTGCCTTCGCGGTGACGGGCCTGACGGCAGGCATCCTCGGCCGTGGGTTCCTCCGAGCCGGAGACATCTCCTTCTACGACCGTTTCGGGGCGGCCGCCGCCATCGATCAGGCCATCGCGGAGCAAGGGGCCGTCGGGGTCATCGCAGAGCCCTTGTTCACGGACTACGTCGTGGCCTTCGAGCTCACCGGACTGCTTCTCCTCGTCGCCATCGTCGCTGCGGTGGTCCTCGCGAAACCCCGGTCGGCAGAGGCCTGATGCTCACCGAAGCGCTCTTCGTCAGCACACTGCTGTTCGTCATCGGGTCGTTCGGCTTCGTGATCCGCCGGAACGCCATCATCATGTTCCTCTGCATCGAGCTTCAGCTCAACGCTGTGAACCTGGCGTTCGTGGCAATCTCTCGATTCGTGGGCATCGAGGGGCAACTGTATGTCTTCTTCGTGATGACGGTGGCCGCGGCCGAGGCGGCTGTGGGTCTGGCGATCATCATTTCCATCTTCCGGCACTACGAAACGGTGAACGTGGACAACTTCAACCTGCTGAAGTGGTAGTCCGGTGACCCTGTTCGAACCGCTGACCTCCATGCTCCAGAGCGGGGAGGCTCACTTCGAGCCCTTCCTCCCAGGACTCATCCTGCTCTTGCCCCTCCTGGGGTTCGTCCTCAACGGCTTCCTCGCCCTGAGGTCGGCTGCCGGCTCGTCCAGGGCCCTGCGGGAGGGAGGGGAGTGGGACCCGTTCAAGACCGAGCCGCGGCCTGCAACCCACACGCTCCCCAGCCTGATCGGACCTGGAGTCATGCTGGGAGCGTTCGTCCTCGCCCTGATCAACTTCTTCGGGGCGATGGGGGCGGATCTCCACGATCCGGTGATCCGGAGTTACTGGAGCTGGATTGCCACCGATACACTGCAGATCGACGCGGCTATCCAGCTCGACCCGCTGTCTCTGGTGATGATGCTGGTGATCACCGGGGTCGGGTTGCTGATCCACGTGTTCAGCGTCGGATACATGAGGGACGATCCGGGCTATCCCCGGTATTTCGCCTATCTCAACCTCTTCGTCTTCTTCATGCTGGCGCTCGTCATGGGCGCCAACTATCCGGTGATGTTCGTGGGCTGGGAGGGCGTTGGACTCTGCAGCTATCTCCTCATCGGGTTCTGGTTCAGCGACCGGGAGAAGTCCGACGCGGGGAAGAAGGCCTTCATCGTCAACAGGATCGGTGACTTCGGATTCCTGCTGGCCATGTTCTATCTCTTCACGGCCTTCGGGACTCTGGACTTCCAGCCCATCATGGAAGGGGCCCCGGACCAGCTGACGTACGGGAGCGGCCTGGTCACCACGATCGCCCTCCTGTTCCTCCTCGGTGCGGCCGGGAAGAGCGCCCAGATCCCCCTCTACGTCTGGCTACCCGACGCCATGGCGGGTCCGACGCCGGTGTCGGCCCTGATCCACGCGGCAACGATGGTCACCGCGGGGGTCTACCTCGTGGCCAGGAGCTCGGTCCTCTTCGCCCTCTCTCCCGTGGCCCAGGCCACCGTCGCCGGAGTGGGGGTGGTGACGGCTCTTTTCGCCGCCACCATCGCCCTGAAGCAGTACGACATCAAGAAGGTCCTGGCCTACTCCACCGTCTCCCAGCTCGGGTACATGTTCCTGGGGGTGGGAGTCGGGGCCTACGCGGCAGGGGTCTTCCATCTGGTGACCCACGCCTTCTTCAAGGCCCTCCTCTTCCTGGGGTCCGGGGCGGTGATCCATTCCATGCACCACGCCCTCCACCACACCCACAAGGACTGGGACGCCCAGGACATGCGCAACATGGGAGGGCTCCGGCGATTCATGCCGATCACCTGGGCCACCATGTGGATCGCCACGCTCGCCATCGCGGGCGTGTGGCCCTTCGCCGGGTTCTTCTCGAAGGACGAGATCATCTGGGCGGCGGGTGCGTGGGCCGGGGCCGAGTCCAATCCGTACGGAGGGCTCTACACGGTCTACTGGGTCCTGGCGCTCACCGCGGCCCTCCTCACCGCATTCTACATGACCCGGATGATGGTCATGACTTTCCATGGCCAGAACCGGACCGGCGAATCCGAGGCGGAGCACCTCCATGAAGCACCTCGTGTGATGACGGTGCCACTCATGATCCTCGCCGTGCTCTCGGTCTTCGGCGGTTGGATCAACGTGCCGGAGGATCTGAGCGCTTCCTTCTTCGGCCTGTTCGGCGCCCTCCCCATGAGTGAGTGGCTCCATCATTGGCTGGAGCCGGTCATCCACAGCGCAGCGGAGATCCAGACGGAGCACATGGGTGAGATCTCGCACCATGCTCCGTTCGGCGGGGGAGAGGTGATGTGGGCCGCGGTCTCGACGGTATTGGCGCTGGCGGTCGTCCTCGTCTCGAGTCGCGCACTCGGAGGACGGAGCGTCAAGGTCGCCGTGGAAGACGGCGAGCCCACGGCAGGCCTGGGTCGGATACTCTACAACAAGTGGTATGTGGACGAGCTCTACGACCGGATCATCGTCCAGCCCGTCCTTGGGCTCTCCCGCTGGTGTTGGCGCTTCGTCGACTCGGTGCTCATCGACGGCACGGTGAACTTCGTGGCCAATTTCACCCGCCTCACCGGCTGGCTCTCCAGCCTCTTCCAGACCGGTCAGGTCAACCTGTACGCCTTCGTTCTCGCCCTGGGCGCGCTGCTCGTCCTGGGTGCGGCGGTCTTTTGAGGAGCTCGGTAGCCCATGACTGACTTCCTCCTCTCGATCGGATACGAGTCCTGGATCCTCCATGCGCTGATCTGGGGTCCTCTGGTCGCCATGATCCACGTTCTCGCCTCGCCCGAGGACCGGGCCAAGCACATCGCCTTCCGCTGGTCTCTGGCGCTCCTCGCGGTAAGCCTGGGACTCTGGTGGGCATTCGATCCGGGTTCCGGGGGGTTCACCATGACCTCCAGCCGGCCCTGGATCAGCGCTTGGGGCGTGGACTATGCCTTGGGCGTCGACGGGATCTCGCTGTTCATGATCCTGCTCACGACGTTCACGACACCCATCGCCATCCTGGGCTCCTTCGAGTACATCGGGAAGCGCGAGAAGGCCTTTTACGCCCTCATGCTCCTCCTGGAGATGGGTGTGGTCGGCGTATTCGCCGCAACCGACGTCTTTCTGTTCTATGTGTTCTTCGAGCTCACCCTCGTCCCCATGTATTTCATCGTGGGCATCTGGGGTGGCGAGCGGCGCGTCTACGCGGCGGTCAAGTTCTTCCTGTACACGGCCCTCGGGTCGCTGCTGATGCTGGTGGCGATCCTCTACCTCTATTTCCAGGCCGGAGCCTCCAGCTTCTCCATCGCTGCGCTCCTCGACGCCCCCCTGACCCTGCAGGAGCAGCTCTGGCTCTTCGCGGCATTCGCCATTGCGTTCGCCATCAAGGTCCCGGTCTTCCCCCTTCACACCTGGTTGCCCGACGCCCACGTGGAAGCGCCGACACCGGGATCGGTGGTTCTGGCCGCCGTGCTCCTGAAGATGGGAACGTACGGATTCCTCCGGTTCTTGCTCCCGCTGTTCCCGGAGGCAGCGCAGCACCCCACGGTCGTGACCGTGATGATGGTCCTCGGGGTCGTAGGGATCATCTATGCGGCGTGGGTAGCCGCGGTCCAACCGGACGCCAAGAAGCTGGTGGCCTACACCTCCGTGGCCCACATGGGATTCGTGGTCATCGGGATTTTCGCCCTGACGGTGAACGGCATCCAGGGTGGACTGGTCGTCATGATCAGCCACGGAATCTCCACGGGGGCGCTGTTCCTTCTGCTGGGAATGATGTACGAGCGGCGCCACACGCGCCTGATCGAGGATTTCGGTGGAATCGGTCGGGTTGCGCCCCTGTTCGCGACCGCCTTCGTGATCACGGCATTGGCTTCCATCGGCCTGCCCGGCACGAGTGGCTTCGTCGGCGAGTTCCTGGCGCTCCTCGGCACGTTCGAAACGCACCCCACGGTCGCCATTCTGGCCTCTACAGGCGTCATCTTCGCGGCGTATTACATGCTGCCCATGGTCCAACGGGTGCTCTTCAACAAGCTGGACAAGGAGGAAAACCGTAGCTTCGCCGACCTCTCGAGACGGGAGATCTGGATTCTGGCTCCCCTCCTGGCCTTGATGATCTGGATCGGCACGAATCCGAGCCCATTCCTCGAGAGGATGGGGCCAAGCGTGGAGAGGGTGATCGAGCGCGTGCAGCTGTCCTCGCAAGAAGCCAGGCTGGAGGGCATCGAGTTGCCTGGACCCGCCGCCGAACCGAATCCCACCCCCGCCCGCACCGGAGGGCAGTAGCTCCATGCTCGTCGACTTCACCTCTGGGATGCACTACATCCTGGCCCTGGCGCCCGAGGTCGTGCTTTCGGTGGCGGGCATGGTCGTGCTCATCGCCGGCGTTTCCAAGCGCCAACAGACGGGCGTGGGGGAGGGAGCCGAACTGGGGTGGCTGGCCCTGGGGGGCATCCTGCTGGCGGCGCTCGCCAACGGCTGGCTCTACTTCGGTGTGGTCGAGGCTTCCCAGGCCCAGATGATCGCGGTGGACCGTTTCCGGTTGTTCGCCAACTGGATCCTACTTCTGGGTGCGGCGTTCTCGGTCGTGGTCTCTCTTTCGTACGTGGACCGTCAGCGGCTTCAGGCAGGTGAGTACTACTCGCTGATCCTGTTCGCCGTGGTGGGCATGATGTTCATGGCATCGGCTCGGGATCTCATGCTGATCTTCATCGGCCTCGAACTCATGTCCGTCGGCATCTATGCACTGGCAGGGTTCAACCGACGCGATCGGAGATCGGCGGAGGCGGGCCTCAAATACTTCCTCCTCGGGGCCTTTGCCAGTGGATTCATGTTGTTCGGCATCGCGCTGGCGTACGGAGCGACGGGCTCCACCAACATCCGGATCATCGCGGAAGC
Organism: Gemmatimonadota bacterium; assembly: GCA_024638395.1. Classification (GTDB taxonomy): domain Bacteria; phylum Gemmatimonadota; class Gemmatimonadetes; order Longimicrobiales; family Gaopeijiaceae; genus JAHEKK01. The sequence continues at coordinate 7,296 of JAHEKK010000139.1, forward strand.
CATCGAGTCCGGAGCGGTGCAGGACGCACTCCTCACGCCCGGGATCGCGCTCCTCGCCATAGGATTCGCGTTCAAGGTGTCCGCCGTGCCCTTCCATATGTGGACACCAGACGTCTACGAGGGGGCGCCTTCACCCGTGAGCGGCTTCATGGCCGCTTCGGTAAAGGCGGCCGCTTTCGTGGCCTTTCTCCGGGTCTTCCTCGTCGGTCTGGCCGGCGCTTATGAGACGTGGTGGAGCATCCTGTGGTGGATCGCCGCCCTCACCATGGTCGTCGCCAACCTGATCGCCCTGGCCCAATCCAACGTCAAGCGGATGCTGGCCTACTCCTCCATAGCCCATGGGGGTTATCTGCTGGTCGCCCTGGTGGCGGCCAAC
>JAHEKK010000140.1 GCA_024638395.1 Gemmatimonadota bacterium
AGGGTGACGGTGGGCGGATTCCAGTTGACGCGTCGCGCAACTCGGCGTCGGCGGCCGCCCAGGCGGTGTTGGATCTGGTGGGGGCCGACACGGGTCTTCGCGTCGGGGTGAGGAAGGGCCTGCCCCTCTCGGCGGGCCTCGGAGGCAGCGCCGCCAGCGCCGTGGCCGGCGCGATGGCCACCAATCTCCTTCTGGAGGCGGGGGCGTCCGACGAGGACCTGCTACGCGCCTCAATCCGCGGGGAAGCCGCGGGCTCGGGAGCTGCCCACGCCGACAACGCCGCACCGGCCCTCCTGGGGGGCCTGGTGCTGGTCCTGCCCGGAGAACCCCTGCGTTGGGTACGAATTCCCACCCCGGAGGACCTGCACATCGCCGTGGCCCATCCTCATCTCGAGGTGGAGACGAAGGCGGCCCGGGCCCTCCTCCCCCGGCAGGTGCCGCTGGAAGCCGGGATTCGTCAATGGGGGAATGCCGCTGCGTTCATCGCCGCCTGCTACGAGGCCGACTGGGACCTCCTGGCCCGCAGTGGCGTTGACTCGGTCGCCGAGGATGTCAGGAAGGGGCTCGTGACCGGCTTCGACGAGGTTGTGGCCGCTGCGCGGGAGGCCGGAGCGGCAACGACCGGTCTGTCGGGATCAGGCCCCAGCATCTTCGCCCTGTGCCGCGGCCGCGACACGGCCGACCGGGCCGGCTTGGCGATGTGCGACGCCTTCCGCAGGGTAGGCGTGGAGTCCGACCTGCTGGTGTCCGCAGTTGGCAGGACCGGCGCCCGAAGGATCACGGGGCATCCTTAGAGCGTCCCGACCATACAGCGACTACGAGGCCCCCGGGGGATCAGTCCCCGGCGTGGTCCTCATGCTTGGCTTCGTCCGGCCCGCAACAGCACTGTCCGCATGTGCACCGGCACCGGGGCCCGCAACCGCAACACATCCAGCCCCAACTGCGCCGCCGGCGGCTCTTTCCTACGAGCCACCAGGCAATGACGATCAGGATGACGAAGTGGGGGATCCGGATGGTCAGAGCCTGTGTCCAGAATTGCACCAGGCTGTCGAAGTACGGGCCCATAAACTCGGCAATCATCTCGCGTCCTCACCATGCTGTTCACTAAGCCGGGCAGCCCGGGCCGGGGCGACCTTCCGGGACTCCCACAATTCTCTACGCATCAAACCCTCCTGGTGTTTCGATGACTCGACGTACCCGGAGGGTTGACCGGTCGCTCGCGAATCTTCTTCCCCATGGAGTATCGAGATGGACCTGACCTACCCGCATCCGGCTGGGGCCTTCGGGACCCGTGGACATGGACACGCGGCGGAGTCTACCTTCCGCGCCGAAGCCCAAACCAGGAAGGACCCTCATGCTGAAGCACCTGACCTCTGTTGTCGCCCTCGTCGCTCTGCTCCCCACATCGGCCGTCTCTCAGCAAGAAGAGAGCTACGACTACTGGCAGTTCGATCGGGAGATGATCCAGCGGGGCGTCCAGGCGATCCTCATGTGCAACGGGCTCTTTACGTCCAATCGCACCCTGGAACAGGTGTTCGACCAGGAGCTGGCCTACGTTCGGAATCCCATCGGCACCGCCGAGGGCGGCGACTATTTCATCGACCGCGAGCTTCGGGCAGTGGCGATCGGAGCGGACGGAGCCATCCCCGTCATGCGGGCGGCGTTCCGTGAGGGCCTGGGCTGCGTGATCCTGGCTCCCGACCAGGGCTTCCAGGACATCGAGACCCTCCCTTCGCTGACGCTCCCGTATCCGGCCGGCGACCCTGCGGAGATCCCCTGGCCCAACGGCGACCTCGTCGAATCGCTTCCCCTCCCCGAAGGAATCGACCAGGGGGCTCTGGCCGCCGCGTCCGACTGGGCCTTCGACCGGGAGTCGGCGGAGCAGGTCACGCTGAGCCTGATCGTGGTGAAGGACGGCCGGATCATCCACGAGCGTTATGCCCCCGGGGTGGACATGACGACCCGTACCCGCACCTGGTCGACCGCCAAGAGTATCGCCGTGTCTCTGATCGGCATGTTGGTGGACCGCGGCCAGCTTTCCCTGGACGAGCCGCTGGGATTGGAGTGGCTACCCCGCACGCGCTCTCCCGAAACGGACCCCCGCCGGCACATCACACTCCGCCACGTGCTCAACATGTCCAGCGGCCTGTACCCCGTGGACAACGGTCTCGAGTACGCGACGGGATCGGGCCTCGCGTATTGGGCCGGCGCCAGTTCGATCAACGGCGCCCGCAACCGGGCGCTGATCCGCGAGCCCGGCACCTACTGGGACTACGAGAACTACGATACCCTGCTCGGCGTCCTGGCCATGAAGCTGGCGCTGGGGGACGAAACCACCTACCGGGAGTTCCCGCGTCGTGCCCTTCTGGACCGCATCGGCATGAGGAACACCCTCCTCAGCGTGGACCGCTTCGGCGACTTCATCCTCTCGAGTCAGGTGTACACGAACGCCAGAGACCTGGCTCGATTCGGACTGCTCTACCTGAACGGCGGCGAGTGGGACGGCGAGCGCCTCATCTCGGAGAGATGGATCGACTTCGTGCGCACAGCGGCCCCCGCCACGGCCGAGAGCGGAAACTTCTACGGCGGTCAGTGGTGGCTGGTCCCCGATGACCGCAACGACGTGCCCCATGACGCATACTCCACCGCCGGAAACCGCGGACAGTACGTGGTGGTGGTGCCGTCTCACGACATGGTCATCGTTCGCCGCGGGTTGGACTACGGCCGCCAGGGTTTCGATCGATGGGACCTGACCCGCGAAGTGCTCAAGGCTGTCGACGCAGTGTCCGATGGCGAAGCGCCCAGGGACTCCGAGGCGGATCGAGGTTCCTGATCCGCAGCCCAGGGGTCGATGCCGGGCTTCGGTCGGGCCGCCGTCGTCGTGGGAGGCCGGCCGCGGCTCCTCCTGACGAAGACCGCCAGGCTCGTGAAGAGCGTCCCTAGACGTCCTCGTCGCCGCCAACTGCGGCAAACGCGCGATTGACTTCGTCGGCCACGTCCTCGGCATCCACGTTCCAGGGCTTTAGGGCCGTCTGGACATCGGACCCGGCCGCGCGGAGAAGCCCCAGGAAGAGGTGGAGGCTGGTCACACCGTCGTGGAGATGGGTCTGCGAGTGGTTCACCGCCGCGGCGAGCACGGCGTGGGACGCCTCGGTAAAGGGCAGATGCCCCTCGTAGGTGCTGGGCACGAAGCGCAGATCCTCGGACAACAGCTCGATGTCCAGCTCGAGCCGGTCACACAGGTCTTCGAACGCCGTACCGCCTTCAGATAGCACTCCGGCGAGGATGTGCTCGGGAGCCACGGCTTCCTGGCCGACCCGGGCGGCAGCTGCTGCCGCACGGTTCAGGGCATGGAGCGCATCGTCTAGAAGGTTGATGTTCATGAGTCCACCGTGTCGTCTACTTTCCTTCTTGAACCGACACACGTAAGCCACACCGAACGAGTTGGTCAAGAACTCGTGCGGCAACAAGAAAAGCCCCTCCGAGGCGACATGCGCATCTGCCTGTTGACCACCCAGGACCTCGACGCCGATCCCTTCCCAGACGATGACTGGCCCTGCGACCCGAGACCTTTCGTGCCGCATGCGGAGTGGCACGTCGAAGTCCTGAAAAAGCCCACCGCGGTTCAACGAGTCCTGGCCCTCTCGACCATGGGGTTCGACCTGTTCTTCAATCTCTGCGATGGGGCCTTCGACGAGTCCACGCCGGGCATCGAGGTCGTAGAGGCTCTCGAGCGACTCAACGTACCCTTCGTCGGCGCAGTGTCCCTCTCGTACGAGCCATCGCGAGTCGCCATGAAGCGGGCCTGCAATGCCCTGGGCATCGACACCCCCGCCTACGTGCTGGCACGCTCGGAAGAGGACGTGCAACGGGCAGCCGAACTGCTGCGCTTTCCGCTGATTGCGAAGCACCCGAACAGCTACGCGAGCATCGATCTCACCGAGGCCTCCAAGGTGACGACACCCGAAGAACTGGACACTCAGGCATGGGCGATGATCGATAAGCATACCGCGACGCTGATCGAGGAGTTCATCGAAGGACCCGAGTACACCGTCCTCGTGGCCGAGAATGACGAGGATCCCTCCGACCCGATCACCTATCAACCCATTGAGTACGCCTTTGCACCCGGCCAGTCCTTCAAGCATCACGACGTGAAGTGGGTGGACTACGGGGAGATGACGTCCCAACCGGTCGGGGATCCGGACCTGGATCGGCACTTGCGCCGCGTCGCCGGTGCGGTCTTTACGGCCCTGGGCGGCGCCTCTTTCGGGCGCGTGGACATCCGCGGCGACGGGCATGGCAGATTGTACGTCCTCGAGCTCAACTCCAACTGCGGCGTGTACTACGAGCCGGAGGACGCCGGAGGCGCTGATCTTTGCCTGCTGGCGGACCCGGCCGGACATCTCGGGTTCACGGGGCAGCTCGTCAAGGCAGCCTTCGCCCGGCACCGACGAAACCAATCGGCGTGGGAAGTGCGTTGGACGGGCGAGGGGCTGGGGTTGGTCGCTACCCGAGCCGTGGACGCCGGCGAAGTCGTCATTCGGCTGGAGGAGACACCACAGAGGATCGTCAGTCTCGCCCGAGTCGAAGCGGCGTGGCCGGAGCGGGAACGCGAGCGGTTCGACCGGCATGCCTGGCCCCTCAGCGACGACGTATGGGTCCTTTGGGAAGACGATCCCGAGGACTGGCGTATTCCCCGGCACTCCTGCGACCCGAACGTCTGGTTCGAGGGCCTGGATCTGGTCGCGCGTCGGCCCATCGAAGGCGGCGGGGAGATCACCGTCGACTACGCCACGTTCCACACCGAACGCATGCCGGCACTTTCCTGTGAATGCGGCAGTACAATGTGCCGGGAGGTGATCATCGCCGGCCCTGAAGCCGACAATGCCTTGGCCGCATATGGCGAACACCTTTCGCCGTACAAGCGCCAAAGACTGGCCCCGCTGGTCACGGCGTAGCGGCGGGGGCCGGGTTGCCCCGGGTGGTCCTGAGCACGAAAAGGCCGCCCTGCCTTGCGCCGGAGGGCGCAGGTCCCTTGTTTCCGGGCTGCCGAAGCCGACATTGAATCGTGTCCCCTGGGACACGACCCCTCGCCAGGCGTTTCGACCCTGGAGGATCCCTCGAGAGAAAGGTCCGGTGTGACTCGAGCCGACCAACCTGTACCTTCGGGCGCCCACGACCCCGAAGAGCTTCACAACGACATTATCTATCCCCTGGCCGTGCCGTTCATTCTGGTGCACCTGGCGGCGTTCGGCGTTCTATGGACGGGTATTTCTCCGTTCTGGGCCGCCGTCTGTGTGGGGCTGTATGTGGTCCGGATGTGGGCCCTCACCGCGGGATTCCATAGATATTTTTCCCATCGCTCGTACAAGACGAGCCGCTTTTTTCAGTTCATCCTGGCCTTCCTGGGGCAGATGTCCGCCCAGCGCGGCGTCATCTGGTGGGCCGCGATCCACCGGCACCATCACGCCCACTCGGATACGCCGGAGGACGTTCATTCTCCGGTACATGCCGGCTTCTGGTTCAGCCACGTGGGCTGGATCTTTCATCGATCCAAGAGCGAAGCCGATTTCTCCAAGGTCCCGGACCTCACGCGCTTTCCCGAACTGGTGTGGCTGGACCGCTATCACCTGGTGCCGGCGATCCTGCTGGCAGTCACGACCTTCGTGGTGGGCGGATGGGAGGGTCTGTTCGTCGGCTTCTTCCTGAGCACGGTGATCCTGTACCACTGCACGTTCCTGATTAATTCCCTCGCCCACGTGGTGGGGCGGAAACGGTACGTGACGGGCGACGAATCCAGGAACAACTGGTGGCTGGCGTTACTGACCCTGGGCGAGGGATGGCACAACAACCATCACCACTACCAGAGCTCCACCCGCCAGGGCTTCTTCTGGTGGGAGGTCGATGTCTCCTATTACGTGCTGAAAGCGTTGTCGTGGACCGGCCTGGTCCGGGACCTGCGGGCGCCGCCACCCCACATCGTGAGCGGCGAGGCTCCGGTGGGGCGCAGGGCCCTCGAGAAGGTGGCCCACGAGCTGGCCAACAGCTTTCCCGTCGAGCGCATCTCCCGACAGATCCATGACGCATGGTCGCACAAGCCCACGCTGGAGGAGCTCAGGGGAAGCATGACGCGCCACGGGCAGGAGTTGGTCGACGTGCTCGCCCAGCTTCGTCTGCCTGAGATTCCCTCTCTCGAGGAGATTCGCAGGCGGGCCGAGGAAATCCTGCCCGACCCCTCCTTCGCCGACGGCATCGCCGAACGCGCCCGAGCGATCATCCTCGAGCGCGTGAGCCTCTTCCTGTTGGAGGGCGCCGACCCCCTCCCCGCCTGATCGGGCCCGGTCAGACCCGGATCCAGGCCGGTGGGGAGAGCCCGTCGATGACGTAGCATGGAAATCGGGATCTACAGCTTCGCGGAGACCCGGCTGGACCCGGAGACCGGGTCTCAACGGGACGCAGGCCAACGCATCCGGGAGCTTCTCGAAGAGGTCGAGCTCGCAGACCGGGTCGGCCTCGACGTCTTTGGCGTCGGCGAGCATCACCGCGCCGACTACGCGGTGTCCGCGCCCGCAGTCGTGCTCGCGGCCGCCGCGGCGAAGACCGAGCGGATACGCCTCACGAGCGCGGTGTCGGTCCTGAGCTCCGACGACCCGGTACGGGTGTACCAGGACTTCTCCACCATCGATCTCATCTCCAACGGACGCGCCGAGATCATGGCGGGCCGAGGGTCCTTCGTCGAGTCTTTTCCCCTCTTCGGCTACGACCTTTCGGACTACGACGCCCTGTTCTCTGAAAAACTGGGGCTCCTCCTCGAGCTGCGGGCATCGGAGCGAGTCACCTGGCAGGGCACGCATCGCCCATCGATCGACAACCGGGCCGTGTATCCTCAGCCCGGCCAATCCCCCCTCCCGGTGTGGATTGCTGTCGGGGGTTCACCTCCCTCCATCGTCCGCGCTGCCCGGTTGGGGCTGCCCATGGCCCTGGCCATCATAGGGGGCGCCCCGGAGCGGTTCCGGCCCGCTGTCGAGCTGTACCGACGGACAGCGGCGGAAGCGGGTCACGACCCGGAGCAAGTCGCCGTTTCGATCAATTCCCACGGCTTCATCGCAGCGACTCGAGACGAGGCGGCGGCCCTGGCTTATCCTCCCTTTTCGGAGACCATGGGCCGCATTGGTAGAGAACGGGGGTGGCCTCCTCCCAGTCGGGCACAATTCGATGCCGAAGCCGGGCCCAGGGGGGCCCTCTTCCTCGGGACTCCCGACGACGTCATCGAGAAGATCCTGTTCCAACACGGTCTCTTCCGCCACGAACGATTCCTCCTACAGCTCACCGTCGGACCCATGCCCCACGAGCGGGTGCTCGAGGCCATCGAGCTCCTCGGGACGCAAGTCGCTCCCGTCATCCGACGCGAGCTTGGCGGAACCCGGGGCCGGGACTAGGTTCCCCGCCACTCCCGCCCCGGGAGGGCGTACGTCCCTGGGGAGACACGTCAACAAGGGTAGAGAGGTAACCGTGGCAAGGCGTCGTCTGAAGGCATCCGACTTCCCGCAGGAAGTGCTGACTCTTTTCGACAAGTACGTGCACGGCTTCATCGACCGCCGCTCCTTCCTTGACGGGGCCGCGCGATTCACTGCCGCCGCGGGAATGACGGCGGCCGCCATG
>JAHEKK010000141.1 GCA_024638395.1 Gemmatimonadota bacterium
GAACTGGTCCAGAAGACTTCGGGCTACGGTCGACCGTGCTTCCGTCCAGGAAGACGAAGCCAGGAAACGGGGGAAATACTGACCCCATATCCACAGCACCTCGTGGCCGGGGGGTGCCAGTGAATCGTCTACCGCCGAGAACGTCATGGCCACCAGTGGGGGATTGGAGGCCGGGCGACCCTGGAGGTACTCGCCGTAGGCCGCCGATACCTGCTGACGCCCTTCGCACAGCAGTTGGAGGCCGGTTCGACTGGCCACCGGGTCGTGACCCGGATAGGACACCGGCCGGTCCAGAGCAAGTCTCAGAATGGCGCCGAACCCGTTCCCCGTACGCATTCTCGAGACCGCGTCGGGGCGGTGGTCTTCCGGGAGCAGGCGATCCAACGTCTCTAGAACGTGACAGGCCGACAGGACGCACCGGGCGCTCACCCGCCCTCCCTCGGCTTCGATACCCACTACCCGTCCGCCCTCCACCACCACCGACTCCACCGGGGTATCGACATGCACTTCGCCGCCGTGGGATCGAATGCACGCGGCCAGCGCTCGTGTGAGCTCTCCAGAGCCGCCGCGAGGGCGGGCAACTCCACCCACGTGATAGAGCGGGTGCCAGAGGAGAAAGGGAGCCGTGAGCGTTTCCTCCGGCGGGGGACCGGATTGGGCTGCCATCCAAACCATCGGCGCAATCACCCGCTCGTCCGTCAGGTACCGGTCCAGAACCCGCCCATAGGGCTGCGTGATGGTGCCGAGGGCTTCCCGCATGTTCATGCCGCCCCTCTTCCTCAGCACCTTGCGACCGATCTGGAAGGGTCCCGGTACCGTGAGGAACAGGTCCTTCACCATTTCGGCGAACGGGAGCCAGTCGTCGAGAAAACGGCGGTACCCTACCCCCTGGCCCGGCGCCATCAGCTCCAGCTCGTGAGCGGTCCGATCGGCATCGCGATAGAAATAGACCCCCGACCCGTCACTGGACGGAGAGAAGAACATCGGATCGAGATCGATGTAATCCAGGCCGTGGGACTCCAGTTCCAGCTCATCCACGATGGGCGTGAGACGAATGAGAATGTGGGCGCTCCCCCCGAGGTCGAATCGGTAACCCGGGACCACTTCCTCGGTCACGACGGCGCCTCCCACCACGTGCCGTTTTTCAAACACGGCGACGCGGTACCCCGCCTTGGCAAGGTAGGCCGCCGCAACCAGACCATTGTGCCCGGCGCCGATGACGGCCACATCCACGTCGCGGCCCCGGCGGCCGGGTCTCGAGGGGGTGCTCAAGACGCTCTCGGATCAGGAAGCCGCCAAGGCGACACGACCGGGTTGCCCGATATCGACCTGGGGAGTCAGACCGTGGTCCTCGGCAATGCACCCGTAGGTCGCCTCGGCCGAGAGGATGACGCCGGGGACACCGGCTCCCGGGTGGGTACCAGCCCCCACCAGGTACAGGCCCTCCACCTCCTCACTCCTGTTGTGGGGCCGGAACCAGGCTGTCTGGGTGAGGCGCGGTTCCACCCCGAAGGCGTTGCCGAGGGTGGCGTTGAGCTCCGTCCGGAAGTCCTCCGGCGTGAACATCCTCAACACCTCGATGGACGAGCGCAGGTCCTCCAGACCCCAGGCCTCCAGGACATCCAGCACCCGCTCTCGCAGAAGGGGTCCGGCCTCGGACCAGTCGGTTCCGGACGCCAGGTTGGGCACGGGCACGAGGACGTAGAGGCTCTCACATCCCGGTGGAGCCATCGAATCATCCGTGCGCGTCGGCGCATGGAGATACATGCTGAAGTCCTCGGTCAGCACCTTTCTTCGAAAGATGTCTTTGACCAGGCCCTCGTAGCGTTCCGTGAGTATGAGGGTGTGATGGGCAAGCTGCGGGTACTGCTTGCGGACTCCCAGGTAGAGCAGGAAGCAGCTCATGGATTGGTTCAGGCCCCGGAGCTTGCGGTTCGTCCAACGGCGCCGTGTCGAAGGTCCGAGTAGGCTCTCGTAGGTATGGGCGACGTCGGCGTTGCTCACGACGATGTCTGCGGGATGAAATCGTCCCCCCGCCTCCACGCCCCTCACGGACCGCCGCTCTTCGCGGATGCGCACCACTTCCGACGACGTATGGATCTCGCCCCCCAGTTCCTGGAACAGGCGACCCATCGCTTCAACCACCGAATACATGCCACCCCGTGAGAACCAGACACCCCCTTCTTTCTCCAGATAGGGGATCATGAGGTAGATGGCAGGCGCCTCGAAGGGATTCCCCCCGAGGAAAAGAGGATGGAAGGAATACAGAAACCTGTGCCGCCAATCGTCGAAGTAGCGGCGGACGAACCGGGTCACGGGCTCGTAGGCCCGGAGTGAAAGCACCTTGGGGGCGAAGTCGACCATCGACCGGACAGTGTCGAAAGGCTTCGACCCCAGCCGATCCGTGATCACCGCGTCATAGATGGGGCGGATCGCGTCCAGAAAGGCGTCCATCCGGTCGGCGTCTTTAGCGTTGAAGGCCCGCATCTGGGCCTTCATGCGTTCGGTGTCCCCGACATAGTCGAGCGAGGTGCCGTCGTGGAAGTGGACCCGGTAGAACGGATCGAGGGGGAGCAGATCGACATAGTCGGTCAGCTCCCGTCCCCCGGCCTGGAATACGGAGTTGATGATCTGGGGGGCCGTGATGAGGCTTGGGCCCATGTCGAAGACGTACCCCTTTTCGACGTGCTGGTAGGCTCGCCCACCGATCCGCTCTCGCTTTTCGAGAAGGGTGGTCGAAACGCCGGAGGCCTGGAGCCTGATGGCCGCCGACAGCCCACCGAAGCCGCTCCCGATGACAACGCCCCGCAGCCCTCGTCCTTCGTCGTTCATGTGCGGATCCTCTCCAGGCGTCCTGCCTGCGATTGGGTACGATGGAAGGTCCCACTCATTGGCGGGTGCCCGGATCTTCGAGGACCCGACGCATTCGTGAGGACCATCCGCTGCGGACGTTCTCCCCATGTCGGTCGATGTCCTCCAGGAGGGCGTCCAGGAGTCCGGTTACCCGGAATTCGACTTCGGCGGCTCCGTAGGAGTCGACCCAGGCGTAGGGTCTGCCAACGAGAATGAAGGCCGTGAGTCTGCGGCGATTCAGCGGCTCGACATGCATCGCCACCGGAACGATGGTCGGTGAACCCAGCGCCCGGGCAACGCCCTCGAGGCCCCTTCGGAAGCCGAGGGGGCGCCTGCGGGAGGAGTGGATCTTCCCTTGAGGGAACAGCGCCACGCCGATTCCAGGCACCTCCAGCCGGGCCGACAACCTACGAAACAGGCGCTTCGCGGAAGCAACGGACGCCGGGTCCAGGCCTACGCCCCCGGCGGCCCTCAGGGTCGGATGCCGCCGCAGCTGGTCCTCGTCAATCACGGTGAGGAGGGGTCCCGCCCGGAGCCGTTGGTGCACCCGGAGCATCAGGAACCCGTCCCACCACGTCGAGTGGTTCGCCAGATAGAGTACCGGCGAGTCCGGAGGCGGTACGGAAATGGGACCTTCTTCCATCACCTCGCTGAAATCTCGCCAAATCAGAAACCGGCCCAGCCCGCGGACGGCCCGTCCCGACAGTCCACCCCTCCCCGGGGGCGGACGTCCCCCGTGGATCCGCCCGGCAGCCCAGTCCGTCATGGGACCTCTCCACCGCCCGGCCGGGCCATCTCCTGGGCTGCCGCCAGCGCGGAACGGCGCTGTCCGCCCAGCTCGCCCCGGGTGATGACGAAGTCCACTACGGCGTCATACGCATCCCAGGACATCAGTGGCGGCCGTACGAGGAGGAGGTCCGAGAGAGCCTCCAGGTCCTCCGTCACCGTGTCTCCACGCCCGAAGAAGAAGGGCAGGTAGTAGCACGAGAGCAGGCGGAGGTACCGGGCCTCCGCGAGATCAGGCGACCGGGCAAGGAGTGCATCGAGGACCTTGAGCCCGTCCCGAACGTGGGACACCTTGCTCATGGGCCAGAACGCGTGCTTCCCCCTGACCACTTCGATCGCCGCCCCAAAGGCTTCGAGAACCCCGGGCAGATCCGGAGCGCCGGCCCCGCCTTCTTCCAGCATGTCGATCTGATGCAGAGCCGGTGGGATGAAGTCCTCATCGGCAACGGACAGGAAGTAGAGAAGTCGAAGTCGTTCGAGATGGAGCTCCGTCTGAGACCCGGAACTCATGCGGATCCGGGCCTCCACGCCCGCAAGGCGTCGAGAGACATCCGCCACCGAGGCCTCGGCGGCTGGCGGCGGGACGGTGGCCTCTCCCTGCTGGGCCGAGAGACGTGGGGGAATGCCGAATGCACCCAGGATCATGGAGATCATGAAGAGGGCCTTCATCGGGTCTCCGGCATGCCGCGCACCAGGAGACCCAACCCTGCATGAGCCCTCCGGCTCCGCCGCAGACGCATCAGCCCTTCAACGGCCAACACGATCTTGTCTGTAGTACCCGTATGTGCTCGCAAGGAGAGATTGTCGTATCCGTTCGCCCGGATCCTGTCGTGGATGCCCCGGTATATGGACGCCGCCGCAGCCACCGGGCGGGCAAAGAACGTCGGGACGGATGCCAGACCTTCGAAGGCCGCGGCGTACGACTCGTCGGCGATGGTCATCAATTCCTCCAGCACGCCAGGGTACGCGGAATCGATCCAGCCGCCGGCCCGCATCGCCTCCAGGTCGGTAACCCGCAGGCCGTGCCGGCGGAGGAGCTCGGCCGGGAGGTACACGCGGCCCCTGTTCAGATCCTCTCCGACGTCGCGCAGGATGTTGGTAAGCTGCATGGCGTGCCCGAGGGCGAACGCGCGATCCAGAATCCATGGATCGTCGATCCCGAAGGACCTGACCATCCAGCCGCCCACGACCGAGGCGACCCGGTACGTGTAGAGACGGAGTTGATCCAGGGAAGCGTAGACCGGCGGGCGCACGTCCATGCGCACGCCTTCGATGAGCTCCAGGGCGTATTCGAGGGGGACGCCCCGCTCCGCCATTCCGGAGACGACGGAGTCGACAAGTGCGATTCCGGTCGGATCGCCTGCATGGGACCGTTTGCACAGATAGGCCCAGTGGTCGAGGGCGTATTCGAGGGCCTTCAGATCCCCTTCCGACGCCTCGTCTACGAGATCGTCAGTGAATCGACAGAACGCATAGATGCCGGCGATGCGGCTTCGGGCTTCCGCGGGGAACAGGCGGGCGGCGAATGAAAAGGATCGGCTACCCTCGGCAAAGATCGCGGGCCAGGCTTCCGGAGGGCCCATGGCGCGGGCGGCCGCCTCCACGGATTCGGCGATGCCCGAGGTGGAAGCCTCGCTCACAACATCCGTGGGGCGCGACGAGGGCCCGCCGAGCAGTTGTGCCTCCTGCTTCGTCAGGGACTCGCGACAGCGGGCAACCCACCCTCGTGGCATCTCAGCCAACAGGGGATCCAGGCCGAGGCTCCAGGCGCGGCCGATCCAGTCCTCCACCTGGTGTTCCAGGCTCTCGAGATGTGCGCGACCCAGGGATGCCGGGGCATCGCCGAACAACGCGGCCTGCAACTGGCGCTCGGACTGCTTGAACCAGCCCGGGAATCGGGGAGGTACCATCCAGGTGCGGATTCCCCGGTGGAAGTCCTGAAGGGGAGGCTTTCCGGTAGCCGCCCGCGGGCAATAGTCCAGGAAGTCGTCCACCTTCTGATAAAGCGTTCCCAGGGCAACGCCCAGGTCCCACGCCTCGTCGGGAGAGGCCGTCCCTCCCCATCGGGACGCCAGGTCGGCCGCCAACCCGAACAGGGCGCCCGTCTTTCGCGAAGTGATCTCCCCGCACGGAGTATCCGCTGGGCCGGACCACTGCATGACCTCGCCATGGACGGTCTGTTCGACGGCCCTGACGAAGCGGGACATGAACCCGTGTCCTCCTGCCATGTCAGCCACCACGTACGCCGTGGTGAGCATCGCGTCTCCGAGTAGGAGTGACGCGCCACGACCCTGCTCCGCGACCACGGTGGGTCGTCCTCGCCGTTCCTGGCCGCCGTCGATGACGTCGTCGTGGAGAAGAGACGCCTCGTGAACCATCTGCACGGCGCAGCACCCGAGCCAGAAGCCGTCGGGAAGATCATCCCGCATCTCCGGGGGGATCAGGCGGAGGGCCAGCGCAGGCCTCAGGAGCTGTCCGCCGAGCACGGGTGCCACCAGGCCGGATTTCCCGAGCCGACCACAGGCCCGCGCCAGGCCCTCCCGGAGCTGGACCTCGAAGGCCCGGGGCCGAGGGGGCCATGTCTCCTCGCCCGCTGGTCGGCGGACCGCCCCGTATCCTCGCGACACGTCGGAGGCGACGGACCTGCCACCCGGGCCGATCATGCGGTGCCTCCACCGTCCAGGGCCGGCCGCCCGACCGGAACCTTCCCACCACCTCTAAAGCCACGGGCGAGGATCAGCGCAACGACGGGGATCGAGACGGCCACCGAGATCCAGAGACCCGACACCAGCACCATACCCAAGGAAAGGGAGAGCACGGCCAGGTAGTATGCAGCCATGAGCCTCGGCGGAAGGGACGCGACGATTCGTCGGCCGCCGGTGGCTTCGATACCGGCCATGAGCACAACTCCGGTCCCGAACCATCCTGCGAGGTTCCGCAGGGGCATTCCGTAGATGCCTACTTCGGTGTCCCAGACCCAGTAAGGAGACAGGTGGCTCATGGCGGGGTCCAGTGACAGGTCCCAGGCCGTGAGGAAGGCGGCCCCCAGAACCCACCGGGCGACCCGTCCGCCCGCCCCCAATCGCTCAGCCAGATCGAAGGACGGCAGTGCCATCAGGAACCAGCTCACGGGTATCAGCCACGGAACTCTTCCACCGATCCGGGGACCCAGTAGCTCCGTGTAGTGGTACCGGCCAAAGGGCCAACCGGTGGACGTTCCCACCCATTCCGCCGTCAGAGAAATCCCACAGACCGCCAGGAAAGCGGGAACCCAGGAAGCTCCGGTGCGAGGCACCAGGATCACCAGGATGGCCGCAGTCGCAACGACGATATGGCCCTGAGCGAAGAACGCGAAGGCCGTCTGGTAGAAGCCGGCCAGGCTCGGAAAACGTGCCAGCAGCGCCGGATTCCGGCCGAAGGTCGCGAAGCCCAACAACGCGAACGCCGTGAAACCCAGGAGGGCCCACAGGCCTCGCCGCTCCAGCGATTTGAAGGGAGTCAGCTCCGTCGAATCCTCAGCCACGGTCGGTCTCCTTGGTAGGGCCACCGCCGTCGAGCCATCGGTCGAGAGCCACTAGGGAGTCGGCTTGAAAGAGGGATCTAAAGGCCTTCGACCGCCGCGGCAATTCGACCCCTCTGCTACCGCTCCCGCCCACCGCCAACGCAAAGCGATCGTCGGGAGCAGCAAGGCCGGACATCAAGTCCACGCACCGACGCACATCCGGCGGGCCCATGGGAGGGGTGAAGGAGATGCAGACCAGCTCCGCGGAGTGGTCGTTGCGGGTCGCCACGAACTCCTCGACAGGCACGTCCGCACCCAAGAACTCGACCCGCCAATTCTTGACGGTCAGCAACGCCCGGACCAGCAGCGAGCCGAGGAAGTGGGGATCCCCGTCCATGGCGCCTACCACGGCCACCGGCTGACCCGCTTCAGGCGACGCCGGCGTGGTTTCACGGATCAGATGGAGAAGCGTCTCCGCCACTTCCCAGGAAAGGGCTCGCTCTTCGCCCACACGTA
>JAHEKK010000142.1 GCA_024638395.1 Gemmatimonadota bacterium
TCCCGTATCGCTATCGATGCCGAAGGCGTCTCCGGTCTGGATGTTGAGCACTCCGATCTGGAAATCCCCCACCCTGCCCGTTAGACGGGCACCGCCGTGGATGGGCACCTCCCGCCCGCCTGAGAGCCCGATGCGGCGGCTGAAGAAGAGCTCCGCCGACTGGCCGGCGCCGACGGCGAAGGTCCCGGCGTTCTCGAGGAAGAAGGCACGCTTCTCCGGAAAGAAGAGGCTGAAGCGGGTGAGATTCACCTGTTGGTCGTCCACCTCCGCCTGGGCAAAGTCCGTATTCACGGTGAGATCCAGGGTGAGGCTCTGGGTGATCCCGATCTTGATGTCTCCACCGACCTGACGACCGTATTCGATCTCCGGGGCCGGTACCTGATAATCCTTGAATCCGTCCGCGAGGACGTAGGGGACAATCGATGCGGTCCGTCTGGCAGGGGCCTCCAGCACCAGCGTACCGGCCAGGGAGATGCGGTATACGTCGAATTGACGAGGCAGCGGCGCCCACACCGATTCCTCGCTGTTGCGACGAATCCGGCGCTCCAGGTTCAACCCCCACTCCTGGGGTCCCCCAGAACCGTAGCGGACAGTGGAAAAGGGGATCCTCATCTCCGCATACCACCCCGCCCCGTCCCGCGTGGTGGCCACGTCCCAGGAACCGTCCCAATTGAGGTTGAAGCCTCCTGCGGAGCCTCGCTGCTGGCGGCCGCTTCCCGCCCCTCCGCCGACCCCTTCGCCGGCGACCTGGCCGTCGTACTCGATCCCCGCCGGCGTGGTCCCGAAAACGAAGCCATTCTGCCGATCGAGATAGGTGTCGAGTACCACTACGAAGGCATCGGAGTCATCCAGCGACGCGTCCCGCAGGGTCTGACCCACGACAATGCCCGAGGGCTGGTCGTCGAAGAGCCACGCCCCGATGTAGAGCGCTTCCTCGTCGTAGGCGACCCGGACCTCCGTGCGCTGCGACACCGGTTGGCCCTCGACCGGCTCACGCTGTGTGAATCCAGCCATGGGAAGGACGCCCTTCCAGGCATCATCATCGAGTCGTCCATCGATGACTGGAGGCACCCGTAGCTCCGACGCCGTGGCGGACCGTGCCTCCTGGCCACTGGCCACCGTGGGAATCGCCAGCACGGCGAGGGGGGCCAAGAAGTGGAAGGTCCTCATGGATCCCCGAATGGGGTGACTTTTTCCCGACCTCGAAGCCTGGCCGCGCCCGGGCTCGCTCCCAGCGTGACGACGAGAACCCCCGCGTGGTCCACGGCCACATGATCCCATCTCACTGGACAGCACCCGCGCACGCTCACGGCCTTCCCCGTTCCGGCAGTGCATGCCCGAACGCAAACCGACGGGGAAGCTCGGAGAGCCACAACCATCCCGGCTCCGCTTCTTCCCGCACACGTACGACCACCGCCGTGGCATCGCGGTCGGGACACCGGACCCGGGCCGCCTGGAGAACGCGCGTCGCCAACTCAGCAGGCGTGAGCAGGCGGGCGGGCTCCAGAACGGAAGGATCCTCGACGGCCTCTTGCGCACCATCCGTGCAGAGGATCAACACATCACCGGGAACGAGCCCAAGAGAAAACGATTCGGGGGCAACCTCGGCGTACGTGTCCTCGGTTTCGAGATGGGTGGCCGCAGTGAGCTCGTGATCGGAAGTGAGCTGGTGCAGCAAGCCATTGCGGAGCAGGTACACACGGCTATCGCCGACGTGACAGACGGTCCCGAGTCGCCCGTGGACGAGTAGGACCGACACGGTCGTCGCCATTCCGCTCAGCGACTCGTCGTGCCCGGCGGCCCGCACTACCGCATGGACGGCGTTACGCACGGCCCTCGTCGCGATGTCACCGCCGGAGAGCGCCCGTAGGAATGCCGCCCCCTTGGTGCGCTGCCCTTCCTCGACGAACGCCTGCACAGCAGACACGGCAGTCTCGGCAGCGACCTCTCCCGCCGGGCCGTCGCTGGCGCCATCGCACACGACATAGAGGCCGAAGCCGTCGTGGACGAGGTACGCGTCCTCGTTGGTCCCCGCCTGGCGGGAAGCTGCGGACGCCCCGAAACCTTCGGTCGACACTGGACACCTCCATGGGTCGTTCCACGACCTGGAATCTATCGCTCCGTCCGCGAGGTGAAGAACGCGGGGCCGTTCCAGCGGGCTGGTTCACCCGGGCGGGGCCCGGGGGTCCTCAGCCGGCGCTCTCCGCCAGTGGCGGTCACCCGTCGTTTCGGCCGGTGCTCTCCCCGAACCGGTCGGACTCCGGGTTCCAGAACTCCCCTGAGAGACCCAGGCCGGCGAAGACCTCTTTCATCTCCGCTGGCCCCGGCCGACGCGAATCCACGCGCAGTCGATCCGCGTACCACATGCTGGCCAACCCCCAGAGCTGAGAGATCGAGACCAACGGACGCAGGGGATGCCCCCGCTGTTCGCACCATTCCTTCACCCGTTCTTCCGACCGGAAGAAGAGCATGTTGGCTCAGGTGAAGCCGATATCGTCCCACCAGTGCGCGGCAGGAACCAGGCAATGAAAGAGCCAGTCCGAGGGAGGCGGCCCCTCTGGAGCGACCTCGAGGACCAGCTGGTCTCCTCCCTGTGCGCATTCCGAGTGAACCGCCGCCGGCTGCCCCAGGGCGGCGGGTATGCCCAAGGCGTCCCACGCGCAGTTGGCGAAGTACCGGACCCCCTCTGAGATCACAACATGCGGAGTCGGCACTCCTGAGAAGGGAGGCGCCATTGTGATCGAGGTCCCGTCGGCCGCCGTGACGAGGACCCTCTGATCGCTGAGCCGCTGATAGGCAGACCGAACCTCAGCTTCGCTCGAACCCACCTCGGCGGAAACGACCGCGGCGGTCGGCGCCCCGCCGGTCGCTGCGAAATGCCCGTAGACCACCAACTTGACCCTCCGATCAAACTCCACCGTTGTCATCTCCTCATCCCTGGGCGAAGCAGACGACAATGGGCAAGCACCCGTTCAGTCGGGCCAATCCCATCCTCGAAGTTGGTAGTAGCGGCGCCGGGGAGCGGCCCTCAGCGGGTGGATGCCGTTCTTCCGGCACCACACGAAGTGGATCCCGAGCCCCAAGGCGGCCAGGCCAATCGGTGCTGCCAGAGCCCAGTGGCCGACGCGATTCTGCAGGGCAAGCGTGACTCCGATCACGATGGACCACTTGACGATCTTTCTCCAGGGAGGGGTCTCTACCTCGAACGGGGCGAAGATCGCGGTACCGAGCAACAGGATTCCCAGAAGGACGGCCAGCTCCAACTCGATACCCAGGTCAGTCACTGGCTGGCGGCTCCGCGAGGATTCAAGGATCGACTCGTTCAAAGGAAAAGACGGCAAGCACCTCTCGCCCGCCCGGAAGGAGGCGGAACAGTCGCTCCACGTACCTCGAGGCCCCTCTCGGCTCGAACTCCCAGATCCTCCACTCCGGTCCATCCTCCGCGAATTCGTCGAGGTAAGTCGAGGACACCACGCCGCTATCCGGGTCTCGCGTCGCCCGGAGGGACTGGCTTCGGCCCAGACCGTCCATCCACAGCACGTCGTAGACGCCGGCGCTCACCGCCCGCCAATACATCAACGCACCGAACGAGCTCCCGTTGGCCATTGTCACTTGCAGGTCGGCCCGGACGAAGTGGCCTCTCAGTTCAAGAGTCCATGTCCGGTTCAGCGTGAGCCGGTTCCCGTCATATTCTCCGGAGCCCTCCCACTCGCCGATCAATTGATTCGCGAACGCGTCGTTGCCCAGGCCCTGGCTCGCTGCGCCGGCCGGGCAAGCCAAGCTGAGGCCCACGAACCCACAAGCCAGCCACAGGCGACCCAGTTCGCGGTGCACCCAGACCCTCCCGGTTCGTCGTGTCGTGATCGGAGTGAGTCGTGATCTCACCCGCTACGCGCCATCCGTGGCCAACCTGACGGCCCACGAGCAGGGGCCGCAAGGCGACCCCCATTCCACCCCCTCAGGCCGAACAGGGGGCCGCCCCGTTCCACGAAATGCCCGGGCCGACTGGGTGTCTTGCTCCGGGAGGCTGTTCGCGGACGCCCGACCCGTTGGTCGGGGGCTGGCTTCCTGGCGGATGCGGTGCGCCGTACACGGTCTAGCCGGGTTCGAAAGGAAGGTCGAATGACCACTCGCGACATGCGGAAGCGCGCGTTTGGTCAATCGAACTCGCTATGGCGGTGCAATTGACCGCTCGACCGACATCCAGCCCCGGCCCACGCCATCTTGACCCCCTCTGGTGAGGTCAATCCTCCATTGGCCCCGACCGGGAGTCACGCAAGGACGATCCACCCCGTCACCAACGTCCTGGGCACTACGCCTAGCGGGACAGGTGCTCCCTCAGTCCCACCCGGCGTAGGCCTCCGCGACCAGCTGGCGAAAGTCGACGTCAATGTCCGCCGGCGAGTCGAGCCGGAAGTGGTGTCCGAAAGATGTCTCGCCGAATCGGTCGGTCCGCGTCAATCGAGGATGGACGACGCGTCGGGTCAGCCAGAGGTGGGCCAGGAGCCACTTCCGCCGCACGACGCACCCCGCGAACCGGACCTTCGCCTGCATCGCGATACGGGTCTTCTGCGGTATCACGATGACTTCACCGCATGCCTCAACGGCGCCCAGGAACGCGTCGAAGGTCGCTCTGACCTGGGGGGCACACCCCTCGAAGTGGTGCTCGAGAGTGAAGTTGGAACAGGAGTGCCACATGTTCCTCGTGACGAAGCGGTGCCCGCACGCCGGGCAGGTCCAAAGCTCATCAGAAGCCAAAGGCACCCTCCTTTCAACCGCGCACGGGCTGAGACGGAATTGGCGCGGCCCGTCGTCGTCGGACACGGATGGGATCAGCGTTGCGGGTCGACCCAGCGATTGTACGCCCTGAGAATCCCCTGGAGGCGGTCGTGAGGAAGGGCATGAGCGGTGAGGCCGTCACGGCCCGTCATCGTCTCCGCCGACACCATCGCGTTCAAGATCGCTTCTTCAGTCGCTTGGACGACCGCCGGGAACAGCTGGTTCATCGCCGAGTTGGGAAGGATCTCCATCGTTCGAGTGGTCCGGTTTTCCCAGATCCCCGGATTCCCTGTCGAGAACGAGATGAAAATGTCCCCGGAGCCGTTCGAACCGAATCCTCCCATCCGTCCGATGGCGAGCGGTACTCTCTCGGACAGACGCTGCAGCTGCTGAGGTTGGAGCGGAGCATCCGTCGCGACGACCACGATGATGGACCCTCGCGGCAAAGCCTCCCAATTGGGCTGCAGGTCCTGGATCTCTTTCCCCACCGGCACACCCGCCACCGTGAAGTCGGCCCGGCCACCGTAGTTGGCCTGGACGAGGACTCCGACCACGTGTCCATCCTGGGTAATCCGAGATGCTGTGCCGGTCCCTCCCTTGAAACCATGGGCGATCATGCCAGTGCCTCCGCCCACGTTTCCTTCCTGGACCGGGCCGGCAGTGGCGCCGTCCAACGCCGCGAACGCATGCTCGGCGGTGACATGCTGCCCCAGGATGTCGTTGAGGACGTCGTAGGTCTCTGCGACGACCGGATAGGTGTACCAGAGTCCACCCGCCGGATCAGCGTTGGCCCCCGTCGAGTCCATCCAGGCGATTACGGCGTCCCGGACGACCCCGACGCTGAAGGTGTTGGTAATCATGATGGGCGTCTCGAGAAAGCCCGATTCCTCGATCCAGTGGATCCCCGTCATTTCGCCATTGCCGTTCAACGCGTACGTCGCAGCGAAGACGGGATCGAATCGGCGGCCGCGAGGGAGAATCGCGGTGACCCCCGTCCGAACGGGACCGACACCCTTCCTGAGCGGCCCCTCCCCATCGACGATCGTGGAGAAGCCAACCTGGATGCCCCGGACATCGGTAATCGCGTTCAACGCTCCGGGCTCGCCCTCGAAGGGGATCCCCAGGTCGCGGGCTCGAACCGTTTGGCCACCCGCCTCTTGGACGCCGAGTACACCGAGACTGAGGGTGAACGCAAGTACGGCGATGGATCTCATCACGGCGGTCCGTTCCCTGGGGTCCGGTGTGGTGTCAGATACGCAGCCGCATCCGCCCGGCCCCGGTGCGGTGCTGCCCCCGCAATACTCCGTCTCGTGGAGCCACCGCCGCAAGTTCGGCAGCGGCGCCTCCGCATGGTGTCGCCGGAAGCACGGATTCCGCCTACCGCGCCTCGTTGATGGGCGGCCCGGCCGTGAACTCGAGGAGCAGGTAATAAGCGACGCGAGAGGCATCCTCGAGCTCAGGTCGCTTCACCAGAGCAGCCTTCGACGGCCTGGGCTCCTTCAGGGCGGAGAGGCTGAATCCCGCGCTCAGGAACCAGTCAAACCAGTCTTCGAGGGTCGCGTGGAAGCTTGGGGTACGGAATTCGTAGGCCCATCCCTTCCATGGGTACTCCACAGGGCCGCGCTCGAAGTACCGGTCAATGCACAACCAGCGCTTTCCTCCCGAATCATCGCGTTCCCACTCGCGGAAGGGCGTGTCGGTACAAGGATGCACAATGGACACGACAAGCCGGCCCTCGTCTCGAACGGTCCGGCGAGCCTCCCGCAGGACTCCCGGCACATCCGGCATGTCCTGCAGAGCCATGCAAGACGTGACGAGATCGAAGTGACCATCTGGAACAACGCCCCCGATCGACGCGGCGTCGGATTCGAGATACGTGATGCCCAAAGGCGTCTCGGCCTCGATACGGCGGGCGTGTTCGAGCATCCGTGGGGAAATGTCGACCGCAGTCACGCTGGCCCCAGCCAACGCCATCTCACGAGCGAAATACCCACTTCCGCACCCAAGGTCGAGGACTGTCAGGCCGTCCACGTCACCGCACAGCGTGATGTGCTCCGGGCCGAAGAACTCGTACCTGTAGTAGTCACGGCCGGATGCCTGACCCTGGGCATACGCATCGGCCGCCACATCCCACGAGGCCCGCACGGAATCGCTATCGAAACGCCCGATGGGCTTGGGCATGGTGGGCTCCCAATCTGAGGAGACAGGCCACTAGCCGGACCAGCGCTCAGTCGGGCTCTCGAAGACCACGCTGTAGCCGTCAGGGTCCGGGACGAACAGTTGCCTCATCCCGTAGTATGCCTCCGACGGAGGGTCCAGAATGAGCCCCTTCCCGCAGAACTCGGCGAAGATCTCGTCCACGTCTTCGCAAACGAAATAGAAGCCGACCGAGGGCGCGGGGGCACTGCTCGGCTCCGGCGCAGGATCCTGCTGCTGGAGCATGAGGCAGGCGCCGCCTCTTCGAAGGCGGCACCAGAAGATCCCGGTTGCCCCTTCCGCTTTGCCCGCGAGCTCGAACCCCAGAGTCCGTGTGTAGTACTCCATCGACCGATCGAGGTCGCGAACCAACAAGAGGGGCCAGAGCGCGTATACTCCGGATTCAGCTTGACTCATTGGGTCGACCCCGCCTGTTCGGTATCGCGCCCGCCGACCATCCGGAGGGCCGAGGCGCCTGGTTCTCGTGGCATGGGCACGTGACGTCACCCTCCAGGCCAGGGCCCTGACTCGGGCGATCCGGATCCGTGGCTTCTGGCGGGTACGGGGACATTGCAGAGCTCAATCCGGTGCGTGGGATGAACGAAGAACTCCTCGTGCCGCGAGCGCGCGGCCAACGAGGACGGTCAGCTTGTCCGGGTCGATCCCCTGACG
>JAHEKK010000143.1:0-2857 GCA_024638395.1 Gemmatimonadota bacterium
ACCTGGAGATCGCCGACCGCGTCTTCCCCGAGCTCCTGTTCCAGTTTGCTCCCGCGTGGCTGACGGGACTGATTCTCGCAGGCGCTACGGCGGCCGCCATGTCCACCCTCGATTCGATCCTGCACTCCAACATGACGGTCCTGACGCGCGACGTGTACCAGAGATACGTGGCCAAGGACCGGAGCCAGGCCCACTACATCGCTTTCGGCCGCGTGACGGTATTGGGCCTTCTGATCGTCGGGTACGTCCTGAGCGTCTCCACCTTCGACTTCCTGGTGACGTTGGTGACCCTGTCCGGCGCGGGGGCGCTGCAGCTCATGCCCGGCGTCCTGGGCGTCTGTTATCCCGGGAAGCGCGTGACGACCCGGGCCGGCGTCCTGGCGGGAATGACCGCAGGCCTCGCCACGCTCTACGTCACGAGAATCCTGATCCCCCAGCCCCTCGGGATGCACGAGGCAATCTGGTCCGTGACCGTGAACTTCGCGGTCACTCTGGTGGTTTCCCGATTCACGTCCGCACCCTCGGAGGAGACGGTATCCCGCATCCACGGTGAGATCGAGCGGTTCGTGTACGGTGAGGCCTCGTAGAACAGACGCTCCGGCTTCCCAGGCCGCCGCTCCCGACGAGACGGGCCTGAACTAGCGCGATCGGCCCAGGGGAAGGATCCAGATCAGGCCCATGAGCGCGACTGTGGCGGCGAGCACGGCAGGCAGACCCCACGCTTGCAGGATCAGAGGCATCGCCGCCGTCACGAGGCCGCCGCCCAGGAGCGGAGAGGACACCATGGACTGGGCGGCAAACGCCTGAGCGCCCGTTGTCTCGTTGTCCGGGTCCACGATCCGGAGGAGCATGAGCCCCACGGCCGTCACTCCAACCATGGTCCCGTACACGGTGATGGCCTGTTCGAACCAATCCACGTCCAGTAGGCGAGGGGCCAGGCGTACGAAAGCGAACACGGTCCAAACCACACCCACCACCATGAGGAGGATGAACGGGACCAGGTTGTCCAGGAAGAGATCGAGACGCAGGGAAGCGATGGCGGCTACGACGAGCAGGTCGAGGGAAAGCCCCATGATCCGCTGGAAGGTGGCTCGATCGAAGTACTTCCTTGCGACCCCGGTCCGATCCGCTCCCATCTGAAGGAACATGCCTCCGATCATGGCGAGGGGGAACAACGGAAACCCCTCCATGGATGAATGGAGATCCCGAATGGCCTGCTGGAGCACCCATCCCAGCAGGACCGCAATCAGCACCACCGCCAGGTGGAGTGTGAAGGGATCCAGCACCGAGGTTCTCACCGTGCCCATGGCCGAGGGCTGGCGTGCATCGGGGGCCGGGACGCCCTGGTCTACCTCGGTGATCTCGACTCGGCCGGTCTCAGGATCGGGCCGGATCCGCTGCGTGTCCCCCCGCCTGACCCCCCACTGCACCAACATCACCCCGGACACGACCGCCGTGACGATCCCCACAGTGGCCGACATCTGACCCAGGGCTCCGCCGGCCTCGAAGTCCAGACTCTCGAACACGGGAGCCATGGCGGCAGCCGTGCCGTGCCCGCCTGCGAACCCGACCTCCAGGATACATGCGAAGAGATCCGGAGTCCCGAACAGCGGAGACAAAACCGTCCAGGTCAAGACGAACGCCACCGCGTACTGGCCAAGAGCGACGAAGAGACTGAAGCGGAGAAGACTGCCCCCCAGGCCAGCCAGCGTCCCCGCGGACGGGACCGAGACGCCGAGGAACAGGGCAGCGAACACCAGATTGATGAGCAGTCCCGGGAGGGGGGCCCAGACCTCCAAGGCCGACTGGGGGATGATCGCCGCTCCGTAGGGACCGAGGGCCAGCCCGACGAACCCCCCGATCACCGAGACGGGAAGAAGCAACCGGCGGAGGGCCTCCATCCGGGACCGGATGACCAACCCCGACACCAACAGGAGAGCCAATCCGCCAAGGGATAGAAGGACCGTCACTGAGACGCCTCGGTTGCCAGAACGGGGAACGGACCGAGCGAACTTCTCCGGCGGGTCCAGCCAGAGCAACCTCTACACTGGACCGGCGTCCACCATCGGCTAACGTGAAGGCGGCAGCGAAGCCCCCTGCGCGCGGTTTCCCCTCGCTTCGAAGCGGTCGACAACATGCCGAGCACGTCATCAGACCACGTCATCATCGGTGGCGGTGTGATGGGCGCCGCGGTGGCGTGGGAGCTCGCCCGCCGCGGCGTGCACGTAAGCCTCTACGAAGCCGACTCCATGGCGAGTGGCGCGTCGGGAGGATTCGGCTACCGGGGAGTGCGAGCCAACGGCCGCGATCCCCGGGAACTTCCACTGATGAGGATGGCCTACGACATGTGGCCGCGCCTGGGAGCCGAACTGGGCGCCGACACCGGCTATGAGCGCATCGGGCACTTGAGGCTCTACGACGCGCCCCACGAGGAGCCGGCGGCCCAGATTCGTGCCCGCGTGCAAACGGCGGCGGGGATCCCCTCCCGTCACCTGACACGCGACGAGCTGCTGGAGCTGGAGCCAGCCGTCGGTCCCGACGTTCTGGGGGCCATCCACTGCCCCCTGGACGGGGTCTCGGATCACGAAGCCACGACCTTGGCCTTCGCGCGAGCCGCCCGCACTGCCGGCGCCCGGATCTACCCCTCCCAACGTGTCACCGACATGGTCCACGGCGGGGGGAGGGTGCGGGAGTTGACGTTCGAGGACGGCAATCGGAGGCCGGTCTCGGGACACGTATTCCTCCTGGCGAACGCCGGAACTGCCCCGCTGGTGGCACGTTCCTTCGGCCGGGCTCTGCCGGTGTGGAATGTGCTCCCCCAGGTCCTGTGGACGGGCGCAGGGGGACGTCCCCTCTT
>JAHEKK010000143.1:2867-7601 GCA_024638395.1 Gemmatimonadota bacterium
CTGGTTGGGCACGCGCACCGGAAGATCTCCCTGAAGACCCTCCCGGACGGGACGGTGATGGTCAGTGGGGGGTGGCGGGGCAGGTGGAATGAGGCCGGAGAACCCGAGGTGATCCAGGCGAACGTGGCGAGGAACTGGGAAGAGGCGACGCGGGTCTTTCCCGACCTCGGCAAGCGAAGTCTGGCAGGCGTGCAGGTGGACCGAGCCGAGTCGGTGTCCGTCGACGACATCCCCGTCATCGACCAGCTACCGGATGCTCTGAACGTGTGGGTCGGAACCGGATGGTCGGGTCACGGATGGGCCATCGCGCCCGCGGTCGCGTGCCTGCTGGCCGACTGGGTCGTCCACGGCAGCCGACCCGTCCTCCTCGAACCGTTTGCCCTGACGAGATTCCCCAGACCCGCGTCGCAGCCCTGGCGATCGTCTCCCTAGCGGTCTTCTTGCGCCAACGGCACGAGGGAAACCGCGGCGTCCCGCCCGTCGAAGGTGCACCAGGTCTCGGCCGGGGGATCTTGTGTGTCCGGATATTCCGGCATTTGATGCAGGCCTCGGCTCTCACGACGAGCCAGCGCCGAAGCGGCGATGAGGTGCCCCACGAGGGCGATGTTCCGGAGCTCCGCGAGATCCGTGTCGGGCCGGGAAGCACGGTATAGCTCTTCGGACCAGGTCCGCATCAGGGTCAGCCGGTTCTGGGCCCGACGGAGCCGTTCCGTCGAGCGTACGAGACCGACGAAATCCCACATGAGGCGCCGCACCGCGTCCCATTCGTGCTCCAGAATGACCCCTCGGTCGGGTCCCGGCGGATGGTCTCCGGGCCCCCGGGGCGGAGCCGGGGCGGGGCCTGTATCGGGCTCGGGAGGGAGGGCCGCGGCCCGATCGGCGATGACGTAGGCCTCCAGCAGGGAATTCGAGGCCAACCGATTGGCGCCATGGACTCCTGTATGGGCCACTTCGCCCGACGCAAACAGACCCGGCAGCGCCGTTCGGCCCTCCAGGTCCACGTGGACCCCGCCGCACAGGTAGTGGGCCGCCGGCACCACGGGGATCGGGTCGACACCCGGGGTGAACCCGAAGGCCTTCAGACGCTCCGAGATGGCCGGGAAGCGCTCGTTGAACAGGGCTGGTCCGATACCGGACACGTCAAGCAGCACATGGCTGTCCCCTCTCGCCTTCATCACGCGGTCGATTTCCCGCGCCACGATGTCCCTGGGAGCCAGCGACGCCATGGGATGACGCCCTTCCATGATCGGCGCCCCGTCCACCGTGACCAGCACACCCCCCTCACCCCTGACCGCCTCCGAGATGAGGAAGCTCCTGGCTTCGGGGTGGTAGAGGCAGGTGGGATGGAACTGGACCATTTCCATGTTCACGACCGGACAACCAGCCCGAGCCGCCATGGCCACCCCGTCGGCAGTGGCGATGTCCGGGTTGGTAGTATACCGGTACACCTTCCCGCACCCGCCGGTGGCGAGCATCGTCCGCCCGGCCCGGACCAGACCGACCCGACCCGTGTGCGTGTCGAGGAAGGTCACGCCGTGGCAGCGTCGCTCCCCTCCGGGGCCTGGCCCTATCCACAGGTCGAGCACGAACCCGTGCTCCCAGACCTCGATTCCGGGAGAAGCGGCGACCGCCTCCAACAGCGCGCCCTCGATCTCCCATCCCGTGCGATCCTGGGCGTGGACGATGCGGCGCTTCCGGTGGCCACCCTCCTGCCCCAGAGACAGGTCACCACTTTCGGCGGCAGAGAAACGGGCGCCCCGCTCCATGAGGGCGGCGACGGCTCCGGGGCCCTTCGAGACAATGAGATCCACGGCCCGGCGTCTGCACAGTCCGGCGCCGGCTACAAGCGTGTCCTCAACGTGTTCGGCGACCGTATCGCTCGGATCGACGACCGCGGCGATTCCGCCCTGGGCCCAGTTGGTATTGGACTCGGCCCGGGACTTCTTGGTGAGGACCAGGACATCCCCGCTCTTCGCCGCCCCCAGGGCATAGGTGAGCCCGGCGATTCCGCTGCCGACGACCACCGCGGAATAGTCCCCTATGCGCTCCACGGCCGGGTCAGCTCACGCCCGGGGTGGCGCTCGGACGGCGGCCCCTGCCCGCTTTCTCGCCGCGCCCCCCCAGGGCGGACCGGGAGCGCCGGTTTCGGAGGGTCCGGGCACCGCCGCGGAGGTGCCGCTTCCAAGGTTGGTGGGCTACCGAGAGAAGCGAGGCCCCCACTCCACTACGAAAGCTCAACGATACCGGCAGGACACGAGACGCCTGTCCCCCCCAAGCCGCAATATCCGCCGGGGTTCTTGGCCAGGTACTGCTGGTGATACTCCTCCGCGTAGTAGAACGGGGGCGCGGTGGTGACCTCCGTGGTGATCCTGCCCAGTCCGGCCCGGTCCAGCTCCGACTGATACCGGACTCTGGAGGCCTCAGCCAGCCGCCGTTGCCGGTCTCCGCGGACATAGACGGCGGAACGGTATTGAGTCCCGACGTCTGCTCCTTGACGCATGCCCTGAGTCGGATCGTGTCCTTCCCAGAACAGGCCGAGGAGTCGGTCGTAGTCGGTGAGATCGGGGTCGTAGACCACGAGGACCACTTCGGCGTGACCGGTGCCGCCCGAGCAGACTTCCTCGTAGGTGGGGTTGGGCGTCAAACCCCCCTGGTACCCGACCGCCGTCGAGTAGACACCGTCCGCTTCCCAAAAGCGCCGTTCCGCACCCCAGAAGCAGCCCATTCCGAACCAGGCCTCCTGGAATCCGTCAGGAAACGGCGGTCGGATGCGGGTCCCCTTCACATAGTGGATGTCAGGCACCACAAGGGGATCGGGACGGCCTGGCAGTGCGTCCTGGCGGGAAGGAATCCTGGTTTTGTGCGCGTTTACGAACATGACCACGTCCTGAGCAGGTACCGACACCGCATTCTACTCGGAAGCCTTCGTCGGAGGAATCCCGGCCCGGTCATGTGACTTGCGTCCCGGGCGCGCGGTCAGAGTCGGTACAGGAAGGAGCAGCGCAATGATACTACAAATCCTGGCCTTGACCCTCGGACTCGCCGGCATCGTCGGATTTTCGCTTCCGCGCCGTTCCACCGCCGCCTCTCCTCCCAAGGACCTCGCCGTCCCCAACGCCTGCGCCGACCACGCAGATTCTCCTCAAAACCGTGGAAACAGCATCCGAAACTTGTGGTGACCCCCACCCGAGAGCATCCGGATGCAAGACCTCCTGGAAAACAAAGCCCAGGAATCCGCCGAAGACCTCATCGAACAGATCGAAGAGCGTAGTCGGACAATAGAGGCCACCGCCTTCAGGCGACCCGACCAGAGCCGCTGGCGAGTCGTCTTGTTGGCCCTTGCCGTGGTGTCCTCCGCTGCTTTTCTGGCGTGGGACATGCGTCGGCAAACGGAGTCACCCGTACCCTTCGACCAGGAGGAGCTTCGGGCTGGGCTCGAATTCGCCCTGTTCGTCACCGCCTCGGGTATCGAGGCCTACCGGGAGCGCACCGGTCAACTTCCGGAGAACCTGGAGCAAGCGGGCCTCGACCATCCTCTCGTTCAATATCTGAACACGGCTGCCGGCTACAGACTGGTGGGAACGTCGGGCGGAAACCGCATCGAATTCGCGGAGGGTGGAGATCTCGAGGGCCTCGGCGCCAGCTATTGGGCCCTGAGAGAGCAGGCCGCCTCGTGAGGCTGGACCAACCATGCACCCGGTCCAGCGCGTCGGCTCCCTCGTCCTTCTCGCGCCGCGGGTTCACCCTCATCGAGCTCATCATGGTGGTCACGCTCCTCGGCATCCTGAGCGCCATCGCCATCCCCCGCCTCCGGGGGGCGGCCGTTCGTGCCCACGCGGCCCATGTCATCGCCGATTTCGCGACGGTGCGTCTGGCCGGCATCCAGTATCACGCGGAAACCTCGGGAGACCTGCCCGACACCGAGTCCCCCGGAGTCATGCCACCAGACCTCGAGCACCTCTTGCCCGACGGGTTCGAGTTCTCCTACCAGAGCGTCACGTACCGGTGGCGCCGATGGACGGTGACTTTGCCGTACGGCCAGAACTACGCCGCGGGGTTGGAGCTGACGTCGCCCGACCCCGGGATCCTTGCAGAGATCCTGAAGCTGTACCAGGGCGAGTTCGCCTTCGGGTCCTCCAACCTGATCACCCTGATCATCTGAGTCGACCCAGGCCAGCGGACAAACGTCGGCTGCGACTCGGGCACGGCGTTTCCAGACTCAAGTCTTCAGGTGCGGGGACCACCTACGGCCGTGCTTGGTTCCCGGCCGGCCCGCTCGAAAGATCGCCAGGTTGTCCCGCAGCTCTACGACGCGCCGGGACGGGCTACAACATGGAGCGCCGTAGGACGGCCTTGACCCGGGCCAGCATCTTGGCGGCGCTGGTCTTCTTGTGGACGTAATCGTCCGCTCCCGCCTCCAGGAGCTCGACCTCGGCGCCTCTGGCGCCGGACCCGGTGCTGATGATTACGGGCAGGGCAACCGTGTCGGATCTGTCACGTATGGCCCGCAGGACCTCCAGCCCATCGGCGCCGGGCATCTTCAGATCGAGAATCACCAGGGAGAACGATGGATCCTCCAGCAGGATCGTAAGGGCTCGATCACCATCTTCGGCCTCGACCACCTTGTACCCTTCCTTCTCGAGAAGAGTCCGGTGCTGGAGGCGCATATCTTCATCGTCGTCCACGACCAGAATCCGGGCGGGACCCTCTTCCTTGCGGACTTCGAAGGACTCC
>JAHEKK010000144.1 GCA_024638395.1 Gemmatimonadota bacterium
TGTACCCGCCGTAGCTCCAGCCCATGAGGAGGAGGGAGTCCGGATGGGCCACGCCCAAGTCGACGACCTCGTCCACGCCCGCCATCAGATCATCCATGTCGCCGAATCCCCAATCCCGGACATTGGCGAATCTGAAGTCCCGCCCATAACCGGTGCTGCCCCGTGGGTTGGGGCGGAGGACGGCGTACCCCTCCTGGGCGAAGTACTGGATGTTGTAGATCGAAGGCGAGCCGGTGAACGACTGCGAGAAGACGCCGGCGGGCCCGCCGTGGACGTTCAGGACGAGGGGATAGCGGCGGGCCGGATCGTAGTCGACCGGATAGGTGAGTAGCCCCTCGATCTGGAAGCGGCCGTCCTCGGACTCCCACGACAGCAACTCCGTCCGTCCCATCTCGGGAACCTCGACCGACCCGTGCAGGTCCGTCACGGCCTCGGGGGAGAAGTTGGTCAGGGATGACACCTGGACATCCACGGGAGTGCCGGTCGTCTGCCAGGTGAACGCCATGCGATAGGCGCCCGTGGCGAATGACGCGGCGCCGACCACGCCGTCCCCCGACGTGATCTGCCGAAGGGGGCCGCCGTCGACGGGGAGAGCCGTGATGTGGCGGGTCGTCCCGAGTGACTCGCTGAGGAGGACCTCGGAGCCGTCCCGCGACCAGTCCAGGAGGCCGCCGCTCCGGTCGTGGCTGTCGCTGAGCTTAACGGGCTCGCCACCGTCCGAGGGGACGACGTAGACATCACCGAGCCCTACGCGCTCAGCCTGATCTCCCGACGAAGTAAAGGCAATCCGCAGTCCGTCCGGCGAATACAAGGGGTTTCCGTCCGTGCCGCCCAGCGTCACGAGGGGGGTGATCGTTCCGGTCCCATCGGCGGGGACCGTCGACAGATCCGATGCTCGTGCCCCCTCGTCGAGGCGCGGGTCGGCTTGGTGAGCGAAGGCGAAGACGCTCCCGTCGGGGGACCAGTCGAAGCCGGTCACGTGGAACGAACCCTCCGTATGGCGGGTCGACTCGGCGGGAGCCGCCGCATCGGGGTCGAAGGGGACGCTGTAGATGTGGTTGTACTTGAAATCCTGATCCACGAAGATGGGGTCCCGTTTTTCGCGCCGGCGGGTCTCTTCTTCCTCGGTATCGGGGTCCCGCATGAGATAGGCGATGCGGCTGCCGTCGGGAGACCAATCGAAGGAACCTACCCCGCTCTCCGCGTCCGTAGCGGCAAAGGCCTCTCCGCCGTCGACGGAGATGACCCACACCTGGTTCTGGGGTCCGTCGGATCCGGAGCCGCTCCCCCGGCGGCTGGTGAACGCAAGCCACTCGCCGTCCGGAGAGAAGGCAGGGTTGGTGGCGGAATGCTCGCCCCGGGTGAACTGGACGCTCCCGTCGCCGTCTGCCATCCAGATATGGCTGAGGTACTCGGATTTCTCTCCCTCCATGACCGGAACGCGGACCACATAGGCGATTTGCTGGCCGTCGGGCGAAATGGCCGTCTGGGACACGGCCTTGAATTCCATGCTCTTCTCGGGCGTCCAGCGGAGGGGCTCAGCATCCTGGGCGGCGAGGCCGGAGGCCGTGAACGCAAGGAGCAATAAGGAGGGACGAACCATGGCGCGCATTTCGAGGACCTCGTGGTGGCAGGTGAACCAGCCTCGAAAGTACGAGTGCCCGGAAGCCCCGAGCAAACCCTGCCAGACCGGGCGTCAGACCCTGGCGCCGTCCCGGGTTCCGTGCTCCAGTGTGGAGACCACTGTCTGATGGAGGACGTGAGAGAGCTCCTGGACGTAGGGCTCGCGGATCATGTCCAGGTGGTCCGTAGGGATCTCGACCACCTCGCCCTGGCCGCTGGCGAGGGACATCCACGTCTTCTCGTGGGTCTTCGACGTGCCCTCCGCCGCCAATACCAGCATGGTGGCGGCCACGGGCTCAGGCCGGTACGCGTCACGGGATGCGGCCAGCATGCGCCAGAAATAGCGCGTACGGATTCCCCAGAATCGCGGCAGGCGACGACCCGTTCGGACGCAGATGTTGGTTACGGACCGTTTGATGGGCAGCGAGAACCAGCGGCGCCAAAGCCGTTTCAGAGGCGGATGCGGCGATCTCGGCAGCGCTGCGACGGCAGGGGTCGCCCCCTTGTCTTCAGGCCTCGGGGGGAAGCGCGAGTCGATGAGGGCCAGAAGCGCGACCTCATGGCCCGCCGACTCCAGTTGCCGCACCATCTCGAACGCCAGCGTCCCGCCAATGGAGTATCCTACGATCACCATCCCGCCCTCGGGGCCGGTGTCCAGAAGCTCCTCAACGTATTTCGACGCCAGCTCCGGAATGGTCCGTGTGGGTGGCGGGGCGCCGTCGTACCCGTCCATGCGAACCCCCCAGACGCGGAAGCGGCCCGGCAGGTAGCGGGCGACGGAGCGGGCGTAGTCGATTCCACCGTCAGCCCCGTGCACCATGAAGATGGAGGGTCCCTCCCCCTCGGGGTCGACAGGGACCACGCTCCGGGCAGTGTCGGGCCTGTAGGACAGCGTCTGCCCCCTTTGTGCCGGGTGTGGGGAAAAGGGATGCGTTCTACGTCTTATCAGACGTTTTCCACCGTAAGTGTCGGCTCCGCGGGCTCCTCTGCTGACCTGTACAGCCCCTTTCGGGGCGCCAGGGTTTGACGGTTGATAGGGCCTGACGGCATGCTGTAAACATATGTTTCTCATGGATTCTCGTGGTTCCAGAAGGAGGCGTCCATGGTGGTGCCGCCGTCGAGGAGGGTGGAGGGCAGTGGACGGAGCCCCAGATCCCCCTTTCTTGAGGCCGCATCGGGGCGGCCTCAACGTCAGCAGCGGGCCGCACGAAACTCAAGGAATGGGCCCTCGTATCTGCCAAATCGGTGCGCCGGTGTCCCTGTCGGTCATCATTCCGGCACGGGACGCCGCGGCGACCATCGGTGACCAACTCTCGGCCTTGTCCATGCAGGATTGGGACGAGCCCTGGGAGGTCATCGTCGTCGACAATGGAAGCACCGACGGAACCCCGGAGTTGGTGGAGCGTTTCCAGGCTTCGATTCCGCACCTTCGGATACTGGACGCCGGTCCAAGGGCCGGGCCCGGCCGCGCCAGGAACGCCGGCATCCGCTCTGCGCGTTCGGACCATCTCGCCTTCACCGACGCGGACGACGTCGTGGGCGCCGAGTGGGTGGCGACCATGGCCAGTGCGCTACGCCGGTCCCCGGTGGTGTGCGGACGGCTCGAATACCGACGGCTGAACTCGACGCAACTCGTGCGGCAGTGCGGCCGTCCCCAGACGGCGGGCCTCCAGACGACCTGGTATCCGCCGGGGTGGCCCCACGGAAGCGGGTGCAACCTCGGGGCGCGACGGGCGGCCCTCGATCGGGTCGACGGATTCGACGAGGAGCTTCCGTGTCTGACCGACACGGACCTTTGCCTCAGACTCCAGGCCGCCGGGGTACGACTGGAGTACGTTGCCGGTGCCGTGGTCCACTATCGGTGGCGCAGGACCGAAGCCGGGGCCTTTCGGCAGGCCAGGAATTGGGCCCGCATCAACACGCGGCTGTATCGAGACCACACCGCGTCGGCTGACCGCATCGGCTCATGGCTCGGCCACGCGAAGGACTGGCTGCGCCTGGCGGGCAAGCTTCCGAAACTGCGAGACCCGGTCCGACGCGGGCAGGTCCTTCGCGCAGCCGGGCATCAGCTCGGTCTCCTATTGGGCGCCGCGAGGTTCGGGGTCGCTCCCCTCCCCGCGCGGGTGCCAAGCGGCCCATTGCCGGGCTCGATCGGGCGTCACGGCGCGCGGGCCAGCGGAGCCGTGAAGCCCCGGCAGGGGACGCCGGGCGAAGCGGACCGGGAGGCCGTCGCTCCCTTGGGCTGAACGTGGTTTCCGGGATGCTCCGCGACGAGAGGGACGAAGAGGCGGTCGCTGTTTTCCACGTTGAAGGCCGGCTCCCGCCGCGATAGCAGAACTTCGCTGGCTCTATTTCGAGCGAGTGACCCAGTAGAGGAGGACCACGGCCCCAATGGCGGCAACGGCCACGATGGGCCGGTTCTGAGCGTAGTTCATGGTGTTGGAGGCGAAGCGCCCGAACGCGGCAATGAAGTCCGCGACCCAGGTGCCGAAGTATTCGACGAAGGCCTGGCTGGCCGCGAAAAGAAGCGCGTTCGTCATGGTGTTCCATCCCTCCCCGGGACCATCGAGAAACTGCCTGGAGGCCTGTCGCCCCACTCTTCGCCCTCTGTCACCGCGGGCTCAGCCAATCGTTGCGAAAAGCACGGGCCCCATCGCTCAAGGAGCCTCCTGCGGCTTCGGCGGGCCGGACCGTGAGGTTGGGGTCGGACTCCACGGTGACCTCCCCGACAAACTCGCCTCCTCGGCCCCGCCACACCACCTGGATACGGTCGCCGGGACGGTGGCCCTCGAGGATCCGGTTGAGCACGCGGGGCCCCGTAAGGGCCTCTCCATCGAGAGAAACGAGGACATCGTCCCGTTCGATACCGGTTCGGTAGAGCGGTGTGTTGATTCGTACCGGAGCGCGGACCCAAGCTCCGTCGGGGCCATACTCGAGGCCTGCGTTCCCGATCCAGGGCTGGGCCTCGTTCCCCTCCACCAGGAAGCCGGCCCGGGCCAGAAGCGCAGGATAATCGGGGACGGGAACCTGAGGATCGCGATCCGTGCCGCGGACATACTGGTCGAAGAAGGACCTCGCGAACTCGGCGTCGCCCAGGACGTCGCCCAGCACCGTCTCCAGATCATCGACATCGTATGGGCGAAAATCCCTCCCGTGGCGGATCCACATCTCCCTCATGAAGTCGTCCAGTGACCTCCCGGAGAAGCGTTGACGGATGGAGAGATCGAGGGCCAGGCCGAGAGCCGCACCCCACGTGTAGTAGGAGATGAAGGTGTTCGAGCGGTTCTGGGGATCCACGGAGACTGCGGCGTCGACGAAGGGCGCCTGCATCGACATCTCGATGGGACTGTAGAATCCCCGCCCGGGGCTGTTGGTGACCGTACTGACGAGGGAGCCCAGGCGCGACGCGAACTCGGCCACATCGATGACGCCGGCGCGTGCCATGGCGAGGTCGTCGTAGTAGCTGGTGAACCCTTCCCCGAACCACAACTCCTGGGAGACGTCGGCTGCCTCGAAGTCGAACGGCTCCAGAGAGGCCGGGCGTATTCGCTCGATGTTCCAGGCGTGGAAGAACTCGTGGGCGACCGTTCCGAGGGCCGACAGTTCCACCTCCGCCAGATGTCCCTGTCTGGAGAGCACCGTCGAGTTTCGATGCTCCATTCCGTCGCCCGCCGCCCAGGGGAGGTAGGAAGCGAGAAACGTGTAGGTTCCGTAGTCGAAGGCCGGGAGCTCGCCGAAGACGGCCACTTCCTGGTCGACGACCTTCTTCACCTTCTCCACATAGCGATCAAGCTCGTCGGGGGAGCCTTCGTGGTGCAACGCGAAACGAATGGAGTACGGAGTGCCCTGCGATTCCACGGTCCACTCGCGGATGTCCAGCTCCGCCAGGAGGACCGGGCTGTCGAGGAAATAGGCCTGGTCCGGGGCCGTGAAGGTCAGAGGGTCCTCGGTGGGCACCAACTGCGTGGCGGCGACCCAGCCGCTGCCCTCCGGCGGTTGAAAGCGGATCTCGACGGGCCGTTCCTCGAGCCCCCGGGCCCACATCATGGAAGCCGGGATGTTGAGCATGGCACCTTCCCGGTCCACGCTCGCATAGGTCCCGTCGATGCGGTCTGCGAATAGCGTGTAGCGCACGGTGACCGTGCCGTCGTGCCCGGTCACTGTCCATTGGTGCAGATCGGGCCGCTCGGCCTGGAGGGTTCGCTCCGCCCCATCCGCGATCCGGACGTCGTAGACGTTCTTGGCAAACTCGTGGAGGGCGTACCGGCCCGGCGAGGTCCGGCTCATTCGAATTTCGAGGGGAGTGGGGGGAAGGGCCGGGAACGTGACCTCCACCTCGGCCTCATGATGGACCGCGTTGGGGAAGGAGACGTGGTAGACGATGGCGTCCTCTGAAGCCGTGGGCTGGCTCTCCGACGGGGCGGCGCAGGCTCCGCAACCGAGGACGAGGGCCAGGATGCACGGGCCTCCTTGCCACGGGTCGTTCCGTCGCATTGTTCAGAGCTCCATGCGGTTGAGGGCCCGTACGGCGTAGTAGCAGGCGCGGGCGGTCAATGCCATGTACGTGAGGGATGGATTCTGGTTCGCCGAGGAGGCCATGCAGGAACCGTCCACGACGAAGAGATTCTCGATGTCGTGGGACTGATTGAAGCTGTTGAGCACTGAGGTGGAAGGGTCTCGTCCCATCCGGGCCGTGCCCATTTCGTGGATGGTCTTGCCCGGCGGATTGTCCTCATGGAAGGTCGCCACGTTCCGTACGCCCGCAGCCTCCAGCATTTCTCCGGCGCTGTCGGCCATGTCGTCGAACATGGCCTGTTCGTTCTCGCGCCAGCGGCACTGGATGTTGAGCACGGGAATGCCCCATGCGTCCGTCACCTCCGGATCCAGCTCCACCCGGTTGTCCGGGTGGGGCAGACATTCTCCGAAGCCGTACAGGGTCATTCGCCAGGGGCCCGGTGCTGCAAGCCCGTCCTTGAAGGCGGCCCCGATGCCTGGCTGTGACACGCCGCGGGACCAGCCGGTGCGGCTGCCGCTACCCTGGTAGGCGAAGCCTCGGAGGAAGTCCGGATGCCGGTCCGTCACGTTGCGAAAGCGCGGCAGATAGATCCCGTTGAGCCGTCTGCCCTTGTTGGCCGGATCCTCGAACCCGGGAACGTCCCCCGAGGCTCCATGGCCCATCGTATGGTCCATCAGATAGCGTCCCAGGGTCTCGCTCGAGTTGGCCAGGCCGCTCGGGAACTCGGCGCTCCTGGAGTTCAGGAGGATCCGGGTGGATTCCAGCGTGGAAGCGGCGAGGAAGACCACTCGTCCTGAGAACTCCAGGTCCTCACCGGTGTTCCGATCGATGACGTGCACCTTCGTCACCCGGCCGTCCTGATGGGACAGGTGGTGCACGACGCTGTCGGGTCGGAGAGTCATGCGGCCGGTGGCGGCGGCGGCCGGAAGGGTGGCGTTGAGGCTGCTGAAATAGGACCGGGTTCGGCATCCGCGTTCGCAGGGGCCACAGTAGTGGCACGCGCGGCGACCGCGATGGTCCCGAGTGAGCACCGCGCACCGGCCGATGGTCAAGATGCGAGCGTCGCCGTAGGCTCGTACCATACCCTCGCGAACGAAGTTCTCCGCGCAGGTCATATCCATCGGAGGCAGGAAGCGGCTGTCGGGGAGTTGGGGCAGGCCCAGGGCCTCTCCGCTCACCCCGATGAACTCCTCCACGTAGTCGTACCATGGCTCCAGGTCGCGGTACCGGATTGGCCAGTCCACGCCGACACCGTCTCTTTCGTTGGCCTCGAAGTCCAGGTCACTCAGCCGGTAGACCTGGCGGCCCCACATGATGGATCGGCCGCCCACCTGCCGGCCCCGGAGGAACAGGAAGGGCTGGTCCTCAGGTGTGGTGTATGGGTTGTCTACGTCGTCCACGAAGAAGGCGGACCCCAACTCGTCGCAGGCGTAGCA
>JAHEKK010000145.1 GCA_024638395.1 Gemmatimonadota bacterium
GACAGTTGGGAGGGGGACGCGTGGGAGTACACCGGTGACGCCGGAGCCTGGACGCTGATCAGCGGCGACGAGGAGAAGGGGCTCGTCTACCTTCCTCTCAAGACCACCACCAACGATTGGTACGGAGGCGTCCGCCCCGGCGACAACCTCTTTGGCGAGTCCCTGGTGTGTCTGAACGCCGAAACGGGCGAGTTGGTCTGGCACTATCAGACCGTCCACCACGGTCTCTGGGACTACGACCTGCCCGCCGCCCCGATCCTCGCCGACATCGTCGTCGGCGGGCGAGAGGTCGAGGCCGTGATACAGGTGACCAAGCAGGCATTCACCTTCGTCTTCGACCGGGTGACGGGAGCTCCAGTGTGGCCCATCGAGGAGCGGCCGGTACCTGCCGGCGACGTACCCGGGGAGTGGTACGCGGCCACCCAGCCCTTCCCCACCAAACCGCCCCCGTTCGATCTCCAGGGCATCACGGAAGACGACCTGATCGACTTCAGCCCCGAGCTCAGGGCCGAGGCGCTGGAGATCCTGTCGGACTTCGTGTACGGACCCATGTTCACCCCACCCACCGTGAAGGATGAGAGCCCCGGTGGGACGCAAGGAACGGTTCTCATGCCTGGTTGGGTCGGTGGCGCGAACTGGAACGGGGCGGCGTTGGATCCGGAGACCGGCGTTCTGTACGTGCCTTCCGTGACCTCGCCCAACGTTACGGCCCTCGTTCCACCCGATCCGGAGGTGGCCGATCATCGGTACGTGAGGGGTTTGCCTCGAGAAGTCCCCATGCCCGGTGGCCTGCCGCTGCTCAAGCCGCCCTACGGCCGCATCACGGCCATCGACCTCAACGAGGGCGAGCATCTCTGGATGACCCCCAACGGCCCCGGGCCCCGCGACCATCCCGCCCTCGCCGGCATGGATCTACCCTGGCTCGGCCAGCGGGGCCGGCCCGCACCGCTCCTGACACGCACTCTGCTCTTCATCGGCGAGGGTTCCACGGCGGCGCTCTCCATTCTCCCGATCGCCGGGGGCGACGCCTTCCGCGCCTACCACAAGGAGACCGGGGAGCCGCTGTGGGAGCTGGAGCTGGAGGCGGGCACTTCGGGGGCCCCGATGACCTACATGGCCAACGGTAGGCAATACATCGTGGTGGCCATCGGCGACGTGGAGACCCGCGGCCAATTTGTGGCGTTGGCGTTGCCGTAAGGGGTCACCGGGGAGGCCCAAGCCGGGCCCACGGCCGACCCATCAACAGCCCTGCGATCAGGACCACGGAGACGAGGCCGTGGGTAGCGAAGATCAACAGAGCGCCCCCGTGTCCACCCTCGGGGTCGGGGGCGTGGAGGTGGACGATAGTGGCCCCGGCAAAGTACACGGCCCAGGGCAGCGCGGCCGCGAGCAGGAACGACCCCGAGTACCACAGTGCCAGCAATGCCGCCAGGGACATGCCCAGGTAGGCCCAGCCGAAGAATGCCACGATGGGCGCGGACGGCCCTACGGGGAGCATCTCCGCCATGCGCTCCGGAGCGGCGAGAATCCCGATGCTGACCAACAGCATCGGAATGCCGCAGTAGGCGACCAGCGTATAACGGACGATCAGCTCACCGGTCCTCGCCAACGTGGGCTGCGCCGGCCCTCGGCGTGCGTGGACGAGGGCACCCGCGACGGCGCCGAGCAAGACGAGAAAGAGCATGGGTCGCTTCCGAATCGCAGTTGGACGCATATCCGTTTCTGAACTAGTGTCCAACAAGGAACACCGTCGGCCTGGCCGACACAACCGACGCGAGGGCTCCCGTCGTTCGGTAATGAACAGCTCGACTACAACCGTCCGGAAAGGACGCCCTGCGTGGATGCCAGGCCTCAAGACCGACGGGTGCGTCGCACGCGGCGCCGGCTCAAAGAAGCATTGCTGGAGCTCCTGCAGGAGCGACCCTACGAATCGATTACCGTGCAGGAGATCATCGACCGAGCCGATGTGGGCCGGTCGACTTTCTATTCCCACTTCCCGTCGAAGGAAGCGCTACTCCTCGACGGGTTCGGTCGAGGGCTCGCATTCGTCCATGGAAACGAACCCGACCCGACGCCCGGCCCTCAGGGCCCCGCTCGCTCGTTTTCCTTCACCATTCCGCTTCTGACCCACCTCGGTTCCCAGCAGCGGTTCTTCCTCGCGACATTCTTCGGAACGTCCAACCCGAACGTGCGACGTCAAGTGACTGGGGCCCTGGCGCGTCGAATCCGGGCCGAGCTCGCCTCTTCAGGAAAAGGCGTCATCGGCGAAACCAGAGAGGAAGAGACGCGGCGTCTCGATGCACGCGCCCACTGCATCGCTGCGGCGTTCATCGGGCTCGCCGGCTGGTGGCTGACACAGGCGCCAGATCTCGATCCCGCGGAGATCGACGGCATCTTTCGGGACACGGTCGGTGACTGACCGGCCTGGCTCCTTCGTCGAGGCACGAAGCTCGAGTCGTAAGCAATCGGCCACCGCCAATGACCCCGCCTACTCAGACGTAGAGCCCACTCCCCCTGCTGCGTAGCGCGGACGCATCTTCTTCACCCGTTCCGAATGGAAGGTGTCGTCGGTGAGCTCCACCTTCACGGGGATCTTGAAGTTCTGCAACTTGCCC
Organism: Gemmatimonadota bacterium; assembly: GCA_024638395.1. Lineage (GTDB taxonomy): Bacteria > Gemmatimonadota > Gemmatimonadetes > Longimicrobiales > Gaopeijiaceae > JAHEKK01. Next base: position 2,616 of record JAHEKK010000145.1, read on the forward strand.
TCGCAGAAGGCCCGCATGCGCTTCCTGAAGGGACGCAGCTCCTCCGGCTCCCGTAGCCTGATCCGGGCCGCGACCACCCTCCCCGTGATGGGGTTCGGTTCCCCGTAGACGGCAATGTCCTCCACCCCCGGCATCTCCAGAAGGCAGCTTTCGACCTCCGCCGGATAGACCTTCTCTCCGCCCACGTTGATGATCTCGGACTTCCGCCCGAGGATGCGGAAGTACTCCCCGTCGACTTCGACCTCGTCGCCGGTGATGAACCAGCCGTCTTCGGTGAACGGGTCCGGAGCGTTCAGATAGCCAAGCATGGCCGAGCGGGCTTTCACCTGCAGGATCCCCTCTTCCACCCGCGTCTCGAAGCCCTCGCCCCCGAGCTTCACCCAGAGGGAGTCGGAGCTCTTCGACTTGGAGCGCAGAATGCCGATCTCCGACAGGCCGTAGGTCTGCTGGAGCTTCACGTCGGGGAATAGCCGGTGGAACCGCTCCAGGGTGCTCTGGGGCATGGGCTCGGTCCCGTAGGTCACCGTCTTGAGGCTCGATAGGTCATGGCGGCGGTAGGCCTCGGAAAGGAGGATCAGGTTGATGAAGGTCGGAGAGGTCGGAAGGAGATCGACCTGGTGCTTCTCCATCGCCGCGAGGACATGGTCCGGGTCCCGGTTCTCGACCGTGACCAGGGTACCTCCGTTGGACAGCGTGTAGAGCATCGTATTGACGCCGCCGATGTGGTCGAAGAGCAGAAACGCCAGGGTCCGCAACTTGTGGCGCCGAACATGGAATTTCTCGAGAATGCCGAGCAGGTCATGGACGGCAGCCTTGCTCTTCCCCGTCGATCCCGACGAGAACAGGACCAGTCCCGGGTGCCCCTCTTCCTTCAGGCGCCGGAAGTGGGGATGATCCGCGGTGCGCCCCGTTTCGTGGACCGTACCCCCCTCACCGTCCAGGGCGATCACCACTTCACACTGGGCGATCTCCTCGAATTCGTCCCACTGGGAACGGACCGATTCGGTAAGGGGGATGATCGTGCAGCCGCGCTCGACCAGAGCCAGAAAGAGGGCTACCGCGGTGGGGGAGAAGTCGCCCCGCACGACGACCACGGTTCCGGGCTCCACGGAGTCGGCGTCCAGCCGACCATGCCAGGCGTCGAGGTTCTCGAGCAGCCAGGCGTACGTCGTCGAGTTGCCTCGCCAGACCAAAGCGTCGCTCTCGGGCTCCTCGGCAAAGACCTCGCGCAGGAAGCCGATGGGAGACCCGGTCACGACACACCCCCCAGATAGATCACCTGGCCGGTGACGAAGGCGCTTTCGGGCCGCAGGAAGAAGTCGACGACGTTGGTCACGTCGGCGTATTCCCCGAGGCGCGGAAGGGCCTGGCGAGAGAGGAGGCCGCGAATCTTGTCCTCGGGAACCGCCCGGATCAGGTCGGTATCGATGGGCGTCGGTCCCACGGCGTTCACGGTGATCCCGAAAGAGCCGAATTCTCTGGCCAGAACCCGCGTCAGCGACTCCACCGCAGCCTTCGAGGCAGCATAGGCGGCTTCCCCCTCCAGGGCCATCGGCACGGCCACCGTGCTGAAATTCACGATCCGACCACCCCCACCCCGCTTCATCAACTTGGCGGCCTCGCGGCTATAGAGGAATGTCCCCATCACGTTCGTCCGAAGAACACGCTCGACTGCGTCCATCGGCGTCAGAAGGGCATGGTTCATTCCCGCGATGCCCGCGTTGTTGATCAGGGCGTCCAGCCGACCGGCACCCTTCCGGATCGACTTGAACAGGGTCTTCGCCGCCTTCTCGTCGGACACGTCGGCTTCGAAGTGCGTGTAGTTGTCGTGGCGCAGCTCGCTCGCCTTCCGGCTGCATCCGGTCACGTGCCAGCCGGACGCGAGAAGGTGCTCGACCAGATGCCGGCCGATGCCTTTCCGGGCCCCGGTGACCATGGCCGTCCGCTGCTCGCTCATTCCTCGGTCAGGCGCGCGGCGAGATGGTCCACGAGCGAGGCGATCGACCGGAAGGGGCTCTTCTCTGCGGAGAGCGCTCGCTCGTCGGCGACTGTGATCACCGCGTCGGCTTCGTCGTTCACCTGCTCCTCCAGGTCGGCGAGGAAGGTCACCAACCCAATGGAATCGAAGAGCCCCCCAGGGCCAAAAAGGGCGGTCGACTCATCGAGGGTGTCGGGCGGCCCGTCGGGCATCATGCTGGCGAAGTCGTCGAGGGTGTCTTGGACGAGTCGAAGGAGGTCGTGGCGTTCCATCAGCGCTCGAGGTAGGGGGCGGCAGGTGAGTGGAGGTGCATGGTGACGTCGAGTCGGGTGAAGAGGAATCCGAGGCGGGCGTAGACGTTGACCACCGCCGTGTTGGCGGCGGCAATCTCGGCTGTGACGCTCCGCGCGCCTTGTTCCCGTAGCCACCGTAGAGTCTCGACGAATAGGCGGTATCCGCCCAGCCCTCCGTTTCGATCCGGGTCCACCCCGCCGAGTCGAAGGGAAGCCTTCCCGTCAACGTGACGCACGTGAAAAAAGCCGTCAGGCTCGCCATCGGACTCGACGACGAGAACCGCGTCCGCGGGGTCTTCGCTCTCGATTGCCCGGCCGACCCAGCGTGCCATCCGGCGGCGAGCGAGGGCGACGGGAAACCAGGGGTCGGTATGGAAGCGGCCGAAGTGGAAGGCCCGCGAGGCCAGATCCTCCAGCGTCCCCTTCTCCTCCGGCCGTGCTCTCCGAAGTCCCACGGGACTGCTGGGAAGCTCCGCCCGGGCCAGTCGGGGAAGGGCCACGGTATAGCTCTCTTCCACAGGCCGGAATCCCATCTCGAAGAGGCGACGGCGGGTTCCCGGATCCTCGGCGCGGGCGTGTGCGACCAGCAGCGCGATGTCCTCGCGGCGCATCCACGCGAGCAGACCGTCGCCATCGACCAGGCTCGGGCCCACTTCGATCTCGCCCGTCGCAAAGCCGAAGGTCTCTGCGTCCCAGGGGTGCAGGGCGACCCATGCGTCCAGGCCCGGGACCGGGCGGCGCTCGGCGTGGAAGGCGTCGGGTTGGTTCACGGAGTGCCCCTGGCCGTCCTCCGGGCCGCAGCTTGGCGACCAGCGAACGTCGGCCTGTTTCGGCGGGGGATCGGGACCACGTGCCCATGACGTTAGTCGGAGGCCAGGATCAGAGGAACACCAGGCGGCGCATGCCCCCAGATGGATGGGCTCACGGGAGGGGCCTGACGCGTTGCCGATCCTGCCGCCGGGGGCCATCCTAGGATCAGAATACGACGGTTTCTCCGGGCCACGGAGTCCGGAGTAGCCTTCCTGCCCCGAACGGAGCGAGCACCGGCATGACCACTCGACGCAGATTTCTGGGCGTGACCGCGGGCGCCGCCGCTTTCGGAATGGCCGCCTCGCTGGATCCGCTTGCCGGGGCCGTCCAGCGACCCGACGCCTCTCCTCCTCGCCGGGGTCAAGCCGGGTTGAGCATCCTCGTTCTGGGCGGAACGGGGTTCATTGGGCCGCACGTCGTGTCTCGGGCGATGGAGCGGGGTCATTCGATCACCCTCTTCAATCGTGGCCGATCGAACACCCATCTGTTTCCCGCAGCCGAGAAGCTGGTCGGAGACCGGAACGGCAACCTGACGGCACTGGAGGGGAGACGCTGGGATGCCGTAATCGACAACTCCGGGTACACGCCCGATCAGGTCGAGGCGACCGTCGATCTACTGAAGGACTCGGTGGGCCAGTATCTGTTCACTTCGACCAGGGCCGTTTACCGGGACTTCACGGCGCCGGTCATGAACGAGGACGCACCCCTCGGGCCGGCGGACATCCCCGAAGCCGAGTGGGAGGGATACGGCCCCCTCAAAGTCCTGGCCGAGCGAGCCGTCGAGGCGGGGTTCGGCTCACGCACCCTCATCGTACGCCCCCCGATCATCGTCGGGCCGGGGGACCGCACGGACCGCTTCACCTACTGGGTGGACCGCATCGATGACGGAGGCGACGTGATGGCATGGGGAGATCCCACCGACCCCGTCCAGTTCGTCGACGTACGAGATCTCTCGGAGTTCTTCGTCCACCTCCTGGAGCAGGAGACGGGAGGCATCTTCAATGCCGAGGGTCCCGAAGCTCCGTTGAGCTCGGCCGAGCTGCTGTACGGAATCCGGGCGGTGACACCCTCGCCCGTGTCTTTTACCTGGGTCGACTGGGACTTCGTGATGTCTCGGGGCGAGGAGCCTCAGGGAAGCATGCCCTTCTGGCAGCCGCCCGCGGGATCCTATCTGAACTACGGCAGGATGGTGAACACACGCGCAGTCGAAGCGGGTCTTCGCTTCCGTCCGCTCGCCGTTACCGCGCGGGAGACCCTGCATTGGCACCGGAGCAGGCCGCTTCCGCAGCAGGAAAGCCTGCGGGTGGGCATGTCCCGGGCACGGGAAGCGGAACTGTTGGCGGACTGGCGGAAAGCGTAGGGTCCCACGCGAGCCAGGCGGGAATGCGGCCCACGAAACTCACTCCCTGTCGGCGTCGGCTCGCTCTTCCAAGAAGGAAAGGACTGCCTCCCAACCACGCTGGCGTGCCAGGAGATTCCCCGTCACCGTGCCTCCCAGCCCTTCCGAGGCCGCCGTGAGGGGCTCTCCCGGAGGCGCGGCGATGCCATGCCCGGCACGAGGGAAGGCGAGATGATCAACCTCGTGACCGAACTCCCGGGCACCCAGCCGGGCTACGATCTGCTCACCCATCAGCGTCGAGGGCCAGATGCGGTCATCGGCCCCGGAGATGAGTAGGATGTCGCCGTTGACCCGCTCGACAGGAATCGCGGCTGCCTCCATCAACTCGTGCTGAGCCAGGGTGCGGTACCAGAGATACATCCCATCGAAGGTCTCGAAGAAGCGGTCGTCGTAGGCGTTGGGAACGAATGGCAGGCCAAGCCCTCCCTCCGACCAGGACGACAGTACCGGGTAGTCTGGTGCGCGGA